>JAYSOC010000583.1:0-6764 GCA_043723285.1 Ferruginibacter sp.
TTAACCGAATGGAACATTACCGCATGAATTTGACCCTAAAAGTTTGGCGTCAAAAAAACAACAAGGCAAAGGGAAGTTTTGAAACCTACCAAGTAAAAGACATTTCGAGTGAAATGAGTTTTTTGGAAATGTTTGATGTATTAAACGAACAACTCATACATGATGGTGGGCAGCCCATAGCATTTGACCATGATTGTAGGGAAGGTATATGCGGTATGTGTAGTATGCACATAAACGGAGAAGCACACGGTCCATGGAAAGAAAATACGACTTGCCAATTACACATGCGTGCTTTTAAAGATGGTGATACTATTGTGGTAGAACCTTGGCGTAGTAAGGCTTTTCCGGTAGTGAAAGATTTGATGGTGGATAGAACAGCTTTTGATAGAATTATAGAAGCGGGTGGTTACATAAGCGTGAACACAGGTAACGCTGTGGATGCTAATGCTATTCCAATTGATAAAAAAGATGCGGATGATGCGTTTATGGCTGCGGCTTGCATAGGCTGTGGTGCATGTGTAGCTACTTGTGTTAATAGTAGTGCTATGTTGTTTGTAGGTGCAAAAATTTCTCAATTGGCTTTATTGCCACAAGGTGGACCCGAAAGAGAAAGCCGTGCATTGAACATGGTAGCACAAATGGATAAAGAAGGTTTTGGAAATTGTACCAATACGTACGCATGTGAGGCACAATGCCCTAAGGGTATTTCTGTAGCCAATATTGCTCGTATGAACAAAGAGTTTATTGGTGCTAGTTTTGCAAACGAAGAAGTTTAATATCTGATTACATTTCTAAAATAATTTTACAATGGTCTGATGGTTTCCGTCGGGCCATTTTTATTTTAAATACGTTTTATAGACACAGCAGCACTTTTGCGTATACGGTCGTCTTATTAGAAATCATTTTTTCAAACTATATTCACATATAAAACAATAACAACATTACACTTGTAAAACGATATAATGGTAAAAATACAATGCAATACTTTTTTGTATTAGTCATTTCGTTGTTGGTTACAAGCTCCTTGACTGCACAAATTTTACCGACAACAGTTTCAAATTTGAGAAGCAAAAAAGTTGCTGTACAATTTCCATTACAAAAATTAGATACGCTAAGTATTGCTCCTGCAACGCTTATCATTACTGATGTGCCAGATAGTTTGTATGTAAAAGATTATATAAATGGTTCTATAAAATGGAAACAAAAACCATCATTCGATAGTATTCAAGTTTCATATCGTGTATTTCCAATAAAAATAAATGCAGTTTCAAAACGATTGGATTATGATTTGGTGAAAGATAGATTTACTGTTGAAAATCCTTTTACGACTATCAATTCGGCTAAACAAATTAATCCATTGCTTAACTTCGGTACATTAAAAACTGATGGAAGTTTTGGTAGAGAAATAGCTATTGGAAATAATAGAGATGCATCGGTAAGAAGTACCTTAAACCTTCAATTGAGCGGATACATTGCAGATAGTATAGAAATAACCGCTGCTATTACCGATAATAATATTCCCATACAACCAGAAGGTAATACACAAGACCTAAGAGATTTTGATCGTATATTTTTTCAAGCAAAAAAGAAAACTTGGGAAGTAAGTTTAGGTGATATTGATATTAGAGAAAGCAAAAATTATTTTCTTAATTTTTATAAAAGATTGCAAGGTATTTCTTTTTTAACGGAGAATAAAATCAATAAGCATATTTCCAATTCGTTATTGTTGAGTGGGGCAGTAGCTAAAGGTAAATTTACTAGAAACATCATTACGCCACTCGAAGGAAACCAAGGACCATACAGGCTTAGAGGAGCTAACAACGAATTATACTTTGTGGTATTGGCAAATACAGAAAGGGTTTTTATTGATGGCCAAAAATTGCAAAGGGGAGAAGATGAAGATTATGTAATTAATTACAATACTGCCGAAATTACATTTACACCAAGGCGATTAATTACAAAAGATTTACGAATACAAATAGAGTTTGAATATTCTGATAGAAGTTATTTAAACTCGCAGTTGTATGCCAACGATGAAATAAAAGTAAATAAAAATCTTAATTTTTATTTAGGTGCTTACTCAAATAGTGATGCAAAAAATTCTTCAATAGATCAATTACTAGATGCAAAACAAAAACAATTTTTAGCAGATGCTGGTGATAGTATTCGCACAGCATATTATCAAAATGCGGTGAGGGATACTTTTGCTGTAGGAAAAATTTTGTATAAGAAAATAGATTCTGTCTATAATTTTATCACATATCCTAATGTATTTGTACAGTCTAATAATCCATTGGACATATTGTATTCCTTATCGTTCACATTTGTAGGAGTAGGCAAGGGTAACTACACACAGCTGCTCAATGCCACTAATGGTAAGGCTTTTCAGTGGGTTGTGCCAATTAACGGATTGTCACAAGGCGATTGGGAACCAGTAACATTGTTGGTAACGCCCAAAAAAATACAAGTATTTACAGCGGGCACAGAATATTTATTAAACGCCAATACAAAAATAAAAACAGAAGTGGCCATGAGTAATTACGATGTAAATCTTTTTTCGGCAAAAGATAAAAACGACAACACTGGTATGGCAGCAAAATTTCAATTGCAAAATGATAATAAGGCAATAAATATTTTTAAAAAGCCATTTGCTTTGCAAACAAATGTTGGTTACGAATTTGTACAAGCACGTTTTAAGCCAATAGAAAGACTTCGTAATATTGAGTTTTTAAGAGATTGGAGTTTACCATTTGACTTAGCATCAGCAGATGAACATATCAGTAATGCCTCTGCAAAATTACTTTATGATAATGCCAATACACTTGAGTATAATATTACAAATTATAATAGAACAGATGGATATAATGGTTTTAGGCAGAGCGTTGCGCAGCATACAGAGAAAAAAGATTTCAGAATAACAACCAATATTAGCTTCACAAATTTTAATGCAAGTTTGCAAAAAGGAAATTTCTTTCGCCCAACAATAGATGCCAATAAAACATTTACAAAACTAGCTAGCATACAAACAGGTTTTAAATATTTAGGTGAATTTGATAAGCTCACAGATAAAATTGCTGATACATTAAATTTGAGCAGTTTTGGTTTTAATGTATATGAATGGTATGTACGTTCCAACCAAACTAAATTAAATAAATGGGGGCTTTCGTTTACTAAAAGAAAAGATTTGCAACCAAAAAAAACAAGTTTGCAACCCTCCAATAAAAGTGATAACTACAGTATTCTTTCGGAAATGATGAGCAATGAGCACCACAAATTTCGTTTTACTGGCACGTACAGAAAATTATCTATATTAGATAGCAGCATTAGCAAACAAAAAGAAGATAGAAGCATTTTAGGCAGAGTAGAATATTTTGTAAATGAGTTTAAAGGATTTGTAAACGGCAATGTATTGTACGAAGTAGGAAGTGGGCAAGAGCAAAAAAGAGAATACGCTTATATTGAAGTGCCCGCCGGGCAAGGTTTGTATACATGGATAGATTATAACAACAATAATATTCCAGAGTTAAACGAATTTGAAGAAGCTATTTTTCCTGACCAAAGAAAGTATATCAGAATTTTTACTCCGAGCAATCAATATGTAAAAGCAAATTATTTGCAGTTAAATTATAGTGTAGATTTAGATCCGAAAGCCATTATGGATCCCTTAAAAAATACTGGTTTAAGAAAAATATTATTGCGTAGCAGCACCAGTTCATCTTTACAAATAAGTAAAAAAGAATTATCGCAAAACGATTTTTTGTTTAATCCATTTGGACAAAAATTGGTGGATACAACATTAATTTCTTTGAATACATTTTTTTCGAATACTTATTTTTACAATCGTACAAGTGCAAAGTTTGGGCTAGAGTTTACTCATTTTAAAAACGCATCAAAATCTATTCTATCTTATGGTTTTGAAAGCAGAAGCTTACGCACCATACAAGGCCGCATACGTGCAAGCATAAAAAGAAACTTAACATCTACTATTGTATTTAAACAATCTAAAAATGTACTTTCTACGCAAGCTGCCAAGTTTGAAAATAGAAATTACAATGTGTTACAAAATACTATAGAGCCAAGCCTGACTTACATTTACAAATCAAATCTTCGTGCAAGTATTGGCTACAGTTTTTCGGAAAAGCAAAATAAAATAGATTCTATGGAGCGTGCCATAAACAATGCGCTTACAGCCGAAGTAAAATACAATATTCTTTCTGGTACTAGTATCAATATAAAATTTACATACAACAATATCGATTTTAAAGCTTCCACTGCAGCAAAAAATTCTACGGTTGGTTATTTATTATTGGATGGTTTATTGCCTGGTAAAAATTATTTATGGAGCTCGGAAGTTACCAAACGCTTGGGCAGCAGCACCGAAATAAGTTTTCAATACGAAGGCAGAAAATCATCCACATCCTCTACAATTCATACTGGTAGAGGATCTCTCAGGCTTTTATTTTAGCACTAAAAAGCAGCAAATAAATTTGCCGCTTTTTAGTGTGTGTGTCTAAATCATTAACCAAAAAGGCCACCCTTTTTTAATTCTTTATAACTTTCGCCTACTTTAAAGCCATTGTTATACACTTCAATTTTATAATTGCCTTTCAAGAAATCAGAATTTTGTTTCCAATCTATACTTACAGACTGTCTTTTATTTTGTGTATAGTTTACTTCTACTTTTTGTGTGTATGGTTTTTCTGCACCTGTTCTATCACTAAACTTTCCTGAGCCAAGTGCTTCTACAGCTACGGGTGTACCATCAGGAGCAGTAATGCAAACATACACTTGCTTCGTCCCGCTTTTTGTAATCATGTTTTCATCAAGGTCAAAACTAATGCGCAGTTTATCTACTTTTTTAGCGGTAGATGTTGTTTTTTCCTTTCCATTTTTTTTTTCCTTAATACCAACAATATTAAAGTTAGATGCATGCAATGTCGTACCCACATCAATCACATTTTCTTTTTGCTTAATTACTAGTGTAGAGGAATCATAGTCTCTTCTAATTCTATCTCTTTGTTGGGTTACAACAGCTTTTTCTGTAATCAATTGTGTTTTTTGCTCGTTTAACAAAGCTACTTGCTCTTTATAGCCATCAAGATCTCCTCTAAGAGATACAATCAATCTTCTGGCTTCTGCAAGATCTGCTTGCGATGCATTTGCTTTACTCAGCAATTGCTGAATTTTTGCACGCTTTTCACCTATTTCCCTATCTTTAGATGTAATGGTGCTGTCTTTCTTTGCATTGCCAGTTTTTAATTCATCGTATCGCATTGCAGCATCTTCCAATTCTTTTTGAAGTTGGTCACGCTGAGTAGCAGTGTTAGTCACCAAAGTTTCCTTTTGTTCAAGTGTTTCTTTCACTTTATTTTTATCGTAAATGATATAACCCCAAGTACCTAAAAGTGCTACTAACAAGCTACCAATGAGTACTGCACGAAGGTTATTTTTTTCTTTTGGAGCCACTGCGCCTGTATTTGTAGTTGGTTGTCCAGTTTCTGGATAGTTTTCGAATGCCATAATATGTCGTTTTAAAATATTAAAATTAAAATTCTGAGAAAAAGGTAAAGTTTAATGCAATATTTTCGTGTTTTAATTTATTCTATAGCATATTTACGAATACTATGCCAAACATGGAAAAATGAATTGTTAAACCTACGCCAAGATATAAAATTTGTGTATGAGTGTTGAAAAAATTATCGGAAACTGGAAAAAAAAGACCTTCAAACCTGTGTATTGGTTAGAGGGCGAAGAGGAATATTATATAGACCAGGTAATGGATTATGCCGAGCATCATTTATTGCCAGAGGCAGAAGCCGAGTTTAACCTCACCATATTTTATGGCCGAGATGCAGATTGGGCGCAGGTAATTAACGCATGCAGGCGTTACCCAATGTTTGCCGAAAAACAAGTAGTGTTGCTTAAAGAAGCACAGCACATGAAAGAAATAGATAAATTGGAAGGATATATTGCATCACCTTTGTCCACAACTATTTTCGTAGTAGGCTATAAAGCCAAAGGTGTGGATAAAAGAACCAAGCTATACAAAATTTTACAAACAAATGCCGAAGTATTAACCACAAAAAAAATAGCCGAAGGCAAAATGCAAGAGTGGATTATTGAGCTGGCAAAGGCAAAAGGCTATACCATACAACCAAAATCAGCATCACTTTTAGAAGAGCATACTGGCAATGATTTAAGTAGAATTGCAAATGAAATAGACAAACTTTCTGTAAATCTTCAACATAAAAAAACGATAGACGAAGATGATATAGAAAAGTACATTGGCATAAGCAAAGAGTACAATGTATTTGAATTACAAGCCGCCATTGCAAAAAAAGATTTGGCACGCTCTATAAAAATTATTAACTATTTTGAAGCCAACCCAAAAGCCGCTGCCATACAAATGGTATTGCCAGCTTTGTATGCATACTTCAGTAAAATTTATGCCGTGTATGGTATGAACGATAAAAGTGATGCTGCACTAAAACCATTGTTTTATTTTAATCCCATTTCTTTATCGCAAGCAAAAGATGCCATGAAAAATTATGGCTACCCAGGCATAGAAAAAATGTTGTTGCTCATGCACCATTACGATCTTAAAAGCAAAGGAGTTGGAGATAACGGCACATCTGGCGCAATGCTCATGAAAGAAATGGTTGTAAAAATGATGCTGACGGATAATTGATATTTTTTTTATTGTCCAAGCAAAGAAGCAGCTATGGTCATCATCGTTGTGTCACTCACTTCATCGGCATACCATT
>JAYSOC010000584.1:0-6756 GCA_043723285.1 Ferruginibacter sp.
TTCATTTCTGCTTCGCTCAAATTTGGCTGTACCAATTTGCATTCTGTAATACTGGCTTTTGAATCTAATAATGTTTTAAATTTTATTTCGCTAGAATCCAATCCATTTGCTGCCACAAAAATATTTAGCTTTGGTCGCTTTCTAGATTTTTGTAATAATTGAAAAGTAGCATCATTATTGTTTATTGCATCCATAGAAAAACTTGGACTAAACATTCCAATCTTTTGAATTTTTCCATCATTATTCCAACCAATATCAAAAGCACTGATAGCTCCTTTTTGAAAACCACAAATGGCTACAGAATTGAACTTTCTAATAACGGCATGTTTTTTTATGTAAGGCAATAATTCATCTACCACAAACTCATTAAACTTTTTGTAATTTTTTGCTTCTGCAGTATTTACTTCTTCAATTCCATAATCGCTTTCATTGCCTTCAAATGCTACTAGCATTAATGGTTGTATCAATTTATCTTTTACCAAACTATCTATTTTTTTTTTTGCACGCACTTGTTCTAATAAATCGCTGTTGCTAAAAAGCAACAAATTCATGTCTTCTTTTTTGTCTGGCATTTTTGTGCTAATGATAGTTATGGGCACTTTGCGTTGCATATGGCGGCTATACACACTATCTTCTTTTTGTTTTACAGATGATTTGCAACTGAAAATAAAAATGGCTAAAATGTATAAGAAAAAAAACTTGTAGGATTTCATAATGGTTTGTTTGATGGAATAAATGTAGTGAGTTTTTAACAAATACGGATGCCAACTTTTTAAAAAGTTGGCATCCGTATTTGTCTAATGCATAATAAAAGATGAAAAAAGATTTGCTGATGAAGAGCTGCGGTGGACTGAGCGATGTACGTATGTATATGCGTGCGCCATAGGCGCATACGCATATACATACTTACGGAACAGCGAAGGAGACCGAACAAAAGTTCAATGAAGGTTTTCAGCCCACAGCCCCAAACAACATGGCTTTTAGAATAATTTAACGAACTAAAAACATTATTAATTATTCATTATACTATTATTAATTATTAAACCCTTACTTTTGCAATGCGAAGTAGAGCAGCGGTAGCTCGTCGGGCTCATAACCCGAAGGTCACTGGTTCGATCCCGGTCTTCGCAACAACAAGATGTATGGTTACAAATTTTGCTAAAAAGCAAATACTGTTCAAATCCATGCTTCGTAGTCAAAAAGGCTCGGAAAGTATCCGGGCCTTTTTAAAAAACATTAAGATTGTTTAGTTTGAAAAGTTAAACAATGATTACCTCCTCCATCTCATTTGCTTGTTGTTTGTGGTAATCTGTATATTTAAAAACACAACATGAAAGCAGGTTTTGTAAATATTTTTGGTAAGCCAAATGCAGGTAAAAGTACTTTGCTCAATGCATTGATGGGCGAAAAAATGGCTATTGTATCGCATAAAGTACAAACCACAAGGCATCGTATAAAAGCTATTCTTACAAATGATGATTATCAAATTATTTTTAGTGATACGCCAGGTATTATAGATCCAAAATATAAGTTGCACGAAAAAATGATGCAAGCCGTAAAAGGCAGTTTGGAAGATGCTGATGTGGCTTTACTGATGACAGATGCTCGTGAGGCTGTGGAAGAAAGCCACGAAATTTTTCAAAAACTTAGATTGAAAGCACCAGTAATTGTGGTGTTGAATAAAATAGATCAAATAAAGGATGTAGAAGAGTTAGAAAAATTAAAAACATTTTTTGCAGAACAAACATATTGCAAAGAAGTAGTAACAATTTCTGCTTTAAAAAATACTGGCGTACCGGAATTGTTACAAACCATATTAACATACTTGCCAGAAGGACATCCGTTTTATGAAGGCGATGATATTAGCGATATGCCTGTAAAGTTTTTTGTGGGCGAATTGGTGAGAGAAAAAATATTTCAATTGTACCATGAAGAACTGCCTTACCACACAACTGTAGTGGTGCAGGAGTACAAAGAAAAAACAACACTTACAAAAATACCTGCCGAAATTATTGTACAAAGAGATACGCAAAAAGGTATTATTCTTGGAGAAGGTGGAAGCATGATAAAACAATTGGGCACACTTGCTAGAAAAGATATTGAAGAATTTATTGGTGGAAAAGTATTTTTAGAATTGTTTGTAAAAGTGCGCCCAAAGTGGAGGGATAATGAGTTGTTTTTGAGGGAGTATGGATATTGAGCAGTGGGCAATTTGCAGTTGGCAAGGGGCAGTTTGCAAAAAATAGTTGGCAATTTGCAGTTTTCAAATTCTGGTTTGCATTTTTTAATTAAAAGTAAATATATATGGGAACTTATAGAGACCTATTGGTTTTTAAAAAAGCCTATTCGTTAGCAATGGATATTTTTGAAACAAGCAAATCATTTCCATCTGAAGAAAAATATAGTTTAACAGATCAAGTAAGAAGATGCTCTCGTTCGGTTTGTGTTAATTTTGGTGAAGCATATAGAAGAACAAAATACCATGCACATTTTGTTAGCAAACTTACAGATTGTGATGCTGAAAGCACAGAAACAGAGATATGGCTAAAGTTTGCATTTGATTGTAAATATTTAACCCAAGAAAAATATTTAGATTTATCTGAACGAAGTGCAGAAGTAGGAAGAATGTTAGGGCATATGATTAATAACCCTGAAAAGTATTTAAAATAAAAATAGAAAAGTATTTAGAATATTAAATGCTTTTACAAACAATAACAAAAATAAAAAAGCGTAGTAGCATTTGCCAACTGCCAATTTGCAAACTGCAAATTGCCAATTGCCCACTGCCCACTGCCCACTTCAAATTATGTCATTTACAGTTGCAATAACAGGTCGCCCAAATGTAGGCAAGAGTACATTTTTTAATCGCATGCTCGAGCAGCGCAAAGCCATTGTAGATGATATAAGCGGCGTAACAAGAGATAGGCAATACGGCGTGGCTGAATGGACGGGTCGATCTTTTAATGTAATAGACACTGGTGGTTTTGTGGTAGGTAGCGATGATGTGTTTGAAAGAGAAATACGCAAACAAGTACACATTGCTATTGATGAAGCCAACGTAATTATTTTTATGGTGGATGCTGTATCTGGCATTACCAATTTAGATGAAAGCATGGCAGATTTATTGCGCAGGAGTACAAAGCCTGTTTTTTTAGTGGTTAACAAAGTGGATAACCATGCACGAATGTTAGAGGCGAGTGAATTTTATAGTTTGGGTTTTGAACATATTTTCTTTTTATCATCAATAAGTGGAAGTGGTACTGGAGAATTGTTAGATGCAATTGTAGAATTGATGCCTGCGGAAAAAGAAGAAACTGCTGAAGAAATATACCTTCCAAAATTTGCCATTATTGGTCAGCCAAATGTTGGAAAATCTAGTTTGCTAAATGCATTGATAGGGAAGGAGCGTACTATTGTGAGTGATATTGCAGGTACTACGAGAGATAGTATTCATACAAATTACAACATGTTCAACAAAGAATTTATTTTGATAGATACCGCTGGTATTCGGCGTAAAAACAAAGTGAATGAAGACCTTGAATTTTACTCTGTAATAAGAGCTATAAAAGCATTGGACGAATCGAATGTGTGTTTGCTAATGATAGACGCTGAGAAAGGAATAACGGCACAGGATCTGGCTATTTTTTCTATGGCAGTTAAAAAAGGGAAAGGTATTGTAGTGTTGGTAAACAAATGGGATTTGATAGAAAAAGAAACCAACACTGCTCGTGATTATGAAAAAGAATTGAAACAACGTTTAGAACCATTTAGCGATGTGCCAATTATTTTTACATCCGTTACAGAAAAACAACGTTTGTTAAAAAGTATAGAAGCAGCATTAATGGTTTTTGAAAACAGACAACGCAAAGTGCCCACTAGCAAGCTGAACGAAGTAATGTTAAAAGCAATTGAACAAATAAAACCACCAGTTGTGCGTGGCAATGCTATCAAAATAAAATATGTTACTCAGTTGCCTATGCACACGCCTACGTTTGCATTTTTCTGTAATTATCCCGATGATATAAAAGCACCATACCAAGGTTATTTAGAAAATAAACTACGAGAGAATTTTGATTTTACAGGAATACCGATTAGGTTGTTTTTTAGAAAGAAGTAATAAATTGCTATTACATTCGTTTTCATAAATAAAATAGATTCGTATATTGAGGTCAAATATTTTGTTATGAAAATTTTTATTGCGTCTTTTTCTATCGTTGCTGTTTTATGTATAGCCATATTATTTCCTGCATGCAAGAAAAGTAAAAACAATACTGACGTTGTTGTAAAAGATACTTGGACAATAATTAATGAAAATATTCTTACGCCCTCATGCGCTACAAGTGGCTGTCATTCTTCTACCACCGATGCTACATATCTTCAACATAGTCTTGTTTTAACAGCCAATGTAGCTTACGAAAATTTAGTAAACATTGCTGCAAAGAATATTAATGCAAATGTTGATGGTTTAGCAAGAGTAAAACCAGGTGATTATTTAAAAAGCCTATTGTATTACAAAGTAGATTGTGCTGCAGGGTATGGCACTACAAACTATGGTGCCAAAATGCCGTTAGGAAGTTCGTATTTATCTTTAGGCAAAATAGAATTTATAAAACAATGGATTGTAAAAGGCGCACCAAAAACGGGTAGTGTAGTAGATGAAACAATATTGAAAAATGATGCCGTTTGTGTTCAACCTTTTGTCCCACTAGATCCACCAACAGCAGCTGAAGGTTTTCAACTTAAGATAGATCCCTTTAGTGTTTTATCAAATACCGAAAGGGAAGTCTTTATTAGAAGAAATACACCAAATACATCTGCTATTTACATCAACAAATATGTTATGCGTGGCCGCCCAAATAGCCATCACTTTGTAATGTATGGTTTTCAAAATACCACTTCATTGCCAGCTACAGATGTATTAAGAGATTTGTACAATGCAGATGGAAGCGTAAATGTTGCCACCTATTTATCTATGCAAAATCATGTTTTTTTAGGCGGAGGTACAGATGTAAATGCATCTTACACTTTTCCTGCTGGTGTGGCTCTAAAAGTACCCGCAAATACTGCTATAGATTTAAATGCTCATTACTTTAATAGAATTGCTACAAGCCTTACAGGAGAAAATTTTATTAATTTTTATACCGTACCGCAAGCGTCAGTTGTTAAAGAAGCCAAAACAATCAATTTCCCTAATTATAATTTTTCAATTCCTGCAAATACTCATAAAACTATTATTACCAATTTTACTTTTCCTACATCAACTACTATTATTATGCTTACCTCTCATTTTCATAAAATGGGCGAAAAATTTCAGATAAAAATATTGGGCGGTATAAGAAATGGAGAAGTAGTTTATGAAAATATCGATTGGGAACATCCACTTGCATTAAATCTTACTACTCCAATACAACTTAATGCTGGCGAAGGCTTAACAAGTGTGGTAACTTATAACAATACCACCAATCATGTTATAAATTTTGGCTTAACAAGCGAAGATGAAATGAATATAATTTTTGGATATTATTATTGAGAAAAAAAGTTGCATAAAACAAAACGGCTCCCATCAAGAGAGCCGTTTTATTTTCCTTCATTAAATTTATTATTTAAAAACAGATTTTATATAATCTTCTACTTCTGTTCCTTTTGCTTTTGATAATTTGTCAAACGCAGTTTTAAAACCTTGATCCACATTTCCTCTAAACTGTTCAGGTATTAAATTTCTAAATAGCATTATTTTATCAATGCCAATTTTTATTTTGCTCACATCATTTAGTTTAACAAGATAATCTGCAAATTTAGTTGTCATAGTTACTTTTTCAAAAGATGGAGGAGCATCGGCATACATTTTAGAAATAAAATCAAAGTCTGCTTCTGTACCATTTGCTATAATAATATCATTTACAGCTGTGCCCAAAGCACCTTTTGCATCGCCACTAAATTTCTTTGCAAGTGTATATGCATTGGTTGCATCTATAGCTACAAGCCCTTTAAGCGCTGCACCTGCCACGCTATATGAAGAGTCGTTTACCGCAGCTTGATATATAGAAAAATATTTTGAGTCGCCATTTTTTAATAAGTAATTAATTGCCGCTGCTTTTACTTTTTTGTTTGTACTTTTCGTAAGGTCTTCTATTTTGCCAAGCACTACCTTATCTGCTTTGTATGGAGATGTCCCCAACTTTTGCATCGTCAATATTTTTAATCCACCAAATTTATCGCTCAACCCTTTTGCAAGTTCTGGGCTCGATTTTTTTGCAAAAAAATCTATTGCTTCTTTTCTGTCAACATAGTTTTTTGCATTTTTTAATTGGGCAATAAAATTTTCTTCTGTTTTATTATCCGTTTTTTCGCAAAGCAATAATTTATCAGCATCTACATTTATCAAAGTTGGTTTTGTAGTGTAAGTAAAATAAAGGGTATCTATTTTATTTTCTACAACTACATGGTATCTTATTTTATCAACACCAGTGTAAACATCTACTGCCATTGGTAGTTTAAAAATCTTTCCACCCTTTTGTGTTTGCTCTATAATTACAGCAACTTTACCAGCTGCATCATCGTAGGCATAATCTATTTTTAATTTTGGGTGCCCGCTACCATAATACCATTGGTTCCAAAACCAGTTCAAATCTCTTCCAGTAGTTTCTTCAAAAGCCAAACGCAATTGCCCTGCTTCTCCAGCTTTAAATTTATTAGTAGTTAAATAATTGTTTAACGATTTAAAACATGCATCATCACCAACATAATTTCTAAGCA
>JAYSOC010000585.1:0-2714 GCA_043723285.1 Ferruginibacter sp.
ACAATTCAACAATTCAACAATTCAACAATTCAACAATTCAACAATTCAACAATTCAACAATTCAACAATTCAACAATTCAACAATTCAACAATTGAGCAATTCAACATATAAAGATTTACGCATTGTTTTCATGGGCACACCAGAGTTTGCTGTAGCATCTTTGGATAAATTAGTACAAGCAGGTTGTAATATTGTGGGCGTAATAACTGCACCTGATAAGCAAGCAGGACGAGGCATGCTGCTGCAACAAAGTGCGGTAAAAAAATATTCTATAGAAAAAGGGTTGCATATTCTCCAACCCGAGAAATTAAAGAATCCTGAATTTTTAGCAGAACTAAAAAGCTTGCATGCAGATGTGCAAGCGGTAGTGGCATTTCGTATGTTACCCGAGGTTGTATGGAACATGCCGCCGATGGGTACTATAAATGTGCATGGCTCATTGCTGCCACAATACCGAGGTGCAGCGCCCATAAACTGGGCGGTTATAAATGGAGAAGAATATACAGGCGTAACCACGTTTAAACTACAACAAGAAATAGATACAGGAAATATTTTATTATCTGATAAAATAAAAATAGAAGAAACCGATACCGCAGGTACAGTCCATGATAAACTAAAAGAACTCGGCGCAGATCTTTTATTAAAAACAATACAAGGTTTAGCCGAAGGCAATCTTGTAGAGCGCCCCCAATCTGAAATCGAAAATCTGAAATCTGAAATCATTCATCATGCTCCAAAACTTTTTACAGAAACAGGAAAAATAGATTGGACAAAACCAGTTAGAGACGTATATAATTTAATAAGAGGGTTGTCGCCTTACCCTGCTGCATACACCAATTTAAATGGCAAAACACTAAAACTTTTTAGCGTAGAAAAAATAAATGACCAACCGGATATTGAAATTGGTTCATACAAAACTGATGAAAAGAACTTTCTGCAATTTGCTTGTAGCAATGGATACATCAATGTTGTAGAGCTTCAATTGGAAGGTAAAAAACGAATGAGTGTAAAAGATTTTTTAAGAGGTTATCATTTTTAAACCTAAGGATTGGAAGCTACAAATAAAACGGATGCCAACTTTTAAAAAGTTGGCATCCGTTTTATTTGAACTCATTTTTTAAAAAATTATTTCCACAACGAATTTGGATATTCTCCGTTTGCAATAAGTGCATGCAAACTTTCTTTTACACCTGGTGCATCTTCTTTATATGTAACACCAAACCACTGCGATGTAGTGCTTATTACATTTATAATACCTTCCAATTTTTCAACAAAATGGCTTGCCACAATTGGAATAAAAAACTCAGCTTTTATATTATCCATATTATCTTTAGGAAATGCGGCAAACAATATGTCTGCTAAATTAAAAATAGAGGGGTGAAAACACCAAAAATTCATAGATACATTTGTGTCTTCTCCTAAAGGAAAAAACGCTTTATTTTCTTCATAAATAATATTATCGTCTTTTCTATAAATTTTTGTGCGTTCCGTAATTGTTGTTAAAACATTATTGGCATCTACATCACACACGCCTCTGCTCACCGTACCATGTTCACTAAGCGTATTGGCAAGCCTATAACCGATAATGGCATTTTCTTTTTGAGTACATTTTTCTTTAAGGAATTTTCCAGCTTTTTCAAAAGCATCTTTGCCATAAAAGTCATCTGCATTTATTACCGCAAAAGGTTCTTTTACGGCATCTTTTGCGCATAACATTGCATGGCCCGTACCCCAAGGTTTCGTTCTATCTGCTGGCAAATATTGTTTATCAACAAAAGAATCTATTTCTTGATAAACATAATCTACAGCAATTTTGCCTTTTAACTTTGGCTCCATGGCTTCTTTAAAAACATCTGCAAAATCTTTTCTAATAATAAAAACCACTTTACCAAACCCAGCTCTTATAGCATCATAAATAGAATAATCCATTATCGTTTCACCATCAGGGCCAAAGCCTTCTGTTTGTTTCATACTACCATATCTGCTTGCCATTCCTGCGGCCAATATTAAAAGTGTAGGTTTCATCTGTTATATTTATTTTGCAGCTGCAAAAATAGTTCAATTGACTCATAATAATTGTTAGTCAATTTAATAAATAATTCAACAATGTTTCTTTCTACAGATAATATTTCTTTTGATAAATTGGAAAGTAGTTTTCTCTCAGAAAATGGTGTTGCGGTTACTGTTTTACGATTAGATAAAATTCATAAGGAGGTTTCGGGCAATAAATTATTTAAGCTGCATTATTTTGTAGAAGCCTGTTTGCAAAGCACACATAAAACAATACTAACATTTGGTGGTGCATATTCCAATCACTTGGTGGCTACAGCTTTTTTATGTAAAGAAAAAGATATAAGAAGCATTGGTGTTGTACGGGGTGAAGAACCAAAAGAACTTTCGCATACACTGCTACGTTGTAAAGAACTTGGTATGCAACTACAATTTATTAGCAGAGCTCTTTACAAAAATATAGAAAATGAAGATGCAATAAAAAATTTACAAAATGAGTTTGGTGAATGTACGATTGTGCCAGAAGGTGGCTATAGTACTGAAGGAGCAAAAGGTGCAGCGCTTATTATGGATATATTAAAAGATGAAAAGTTTTCGCATATTTGTACATGTGTAGGAACAGCTACCACATTATCTGGTTTATTAATGCACAATGAAAAAAATGTAGAGATAATAGCCGTACCAGTAATAAAAAATATGCTGG
>JAYSOC010000586.1:0-2711 GCA_043723285.1 Ferruginibacter sp.
CAATAAAACCATCATTTGTTTGCGCCCATTTCAACATAATAAAAGGGCGTTTTTTTGTATGAAAAGTGAAAAATTGTTTATTTAATGTTTTACATTCATTTTCTAAAATACCTACTTCTACTTTTACTCCAGCAGCCATTAATTTTTCAATGCCAGCTCCATTTACTTTTTCAAAACTATCGCTACATCCAATTACAACATGTGCAATATTATTTTTCAAAATCAAATCTACGCATGGTGGTGTTTTACCAAAATGTGCACAAGGCTCTAAAGAAACGTACAAAATGCTTCGAGAAATAAACGCAACATTTTCCGCACCCACACTATTTATACAATTTACTTCTGCATGTGCTTCACCATATTTTGCATGAAAGCCCTCTCCTATTATTTTATCTTCATACACAAGCACAGCACCTACGAGCGGGTTGGGCGCTACATTGCCTGCGCCTAGTTGTGCAAGCTCAATGCATCGTTGCATGTATAAAAAATGATTTGTCAAGTATCAAAAATAAGCCATAAAAAAATAACTATGTTTGTAATAATGACAATTAATGAAAAATACAAACATTATAGCGCCTTGCTAAAAACAATTTATAATGATGGAGAAGCTATTGCCATTACGAATATTATTTTCGAACATTTCGTAAAACTGAACAAATCAGATTTACTTTTAAGAGGCAACGAAGTATTATCAACTGAAATGTTATCAACTTTAAATATTGCTTTAGCAAAATTATTAACCCACGAGCCAGTACAATACATTACAAACGAAGCATGGTTTTACAACTTAAAATTTTATGTAACAAATGATGTTCTTATACCAAGGCCTGAAACAGAAGAATTGGTGCACGAAACTATTTCTTTTTTAAAAACAAACAACGGAAAAAGTGTTTTGGATATTGGTACAGGCAGTGGTTGTATTCCCATTAGCATTAAAAAAAATATACCCAACACAGATGTAATGGCAATTGATGTAAGTGAAGCAGCATTAACAGTTGCGAAAGAAAATGCCCATACAAATAATGTAGAAATAAATTTAAAAAAAATAAATTTTTTAGAAGAAAATAATTACGCAGCATTCGAAAGCTTTGATGTAATTATTAGCAATCCACCATACATTCCCGAAGATGAAAAA
Organism: Ferruginibacter sp.; assembly: GCA_043723285.1. Classification (GTDB taxonomy): domain Bacteria; phylum Bacteroidota; class Bacteroidia; order Chitinophagales; family Chitinophagaceae; genus Ferruginibacter. The sequence continues at coordinate 1,136 of JAYSOC010000586.1, forward strand.
AATATTTTAGATAAAAATGTAACAGAGTATGAACCACATCTTGCATTATTCGTTCCACAAAACGATGCACTAATTTTTTACAAAAAAATAGTATCCTTTGCAGAAAATCATCTCAATAAAAATGGAAGGATTTTTCTAGAAACACACGAAAATTTAGCAAAAGAAACTGCCGCCATTTTTGTAGAAAAAAATTATTTTACAGAAATAAAAAAAGATATGCAAGGCAAAGAAAGAATGCTTATTATTTATCGCTACCCGACACCGTAGCCGACGTTGTAGCACCAAGTTTACGAGCTACTTTCATTACCCTAACTATTTCGCCCCATTGTGCTATAGAATCTGCATTGATAACCACTGCGGGTTTTACACTATCTCCTTCATTAATAAATTTTCTTAAAACAGATTCCAACGAATCGGTAATTATTTTTTTAGAGCCAACAAAAATATTTTTATCCTTATCTACACTCACTACCACACTTTGTTTTTGTTTGGTATCGCTCTTTGCTTTGGGCACACTCATTTTTATCACATTAGGGTTGGCCAATGTAGATATCATTAAAAAGAACATCAATAAAATAAACAAAATATCGTTCAATGGCCCTGTGTCCACTTCCGAATGTTCATCTCTTAATTTATTTTTTCTTAGCGACATATTAGTATTAAGTATTGAGATATTAGTATAGAGATTAGGCTAAAATGTTTTAACATTGTTTTTAATATTAAGTAGTATTGACAAAAGAGTTGAATATTATTGACGATTAATAAAATAAGAAACCAAAAAGTATCATAAACCAATATTAATACTCAATACTCATATCTCTATACTACCTGGTGGGTTCTTGCAAAATATCTATAAACTCGCTGCTCGCTGCTTCCATTTTATTTGCGGTTCTGTTTATTTGTGTATCCAAAAAACTATATCCCAAAAAGGCAAGCATTCCAATAATTAATCCACTAGCCGAGGTTATCAATTTTATATACATGGCATCGGCAATTTGGCTAATAGATGGATTGCTAATGGTGGCAAATTCTTTCAACAAAATAACCAAACCCACAATGGTACCTACAAACCCAAATAGCGGTGCTATACGAGCTATTACAGAAAGTATATTTAAGTTTTTTTCCATTTTATATAATTCCAATTTAGCTACATTATCCATACTTTTTTCAATAGCATCTATTGGTTTTCCAATTCGCTGAATGCCTTTGTCAATCATTCTGCTCATTGGATTATCTTTATTTTTTGCAAGGCTACGAGCTGCAGATACATTACCACCAGTTATCTGATCTCTGATAATACTCATAAAGTTTTCATCGAGCTTGTTTGCTTTTGCAATTACAAGCCAACGCTCAATAAAAACATAAATGGCCAATGCAAATAAAATACCCAACGGAATCATTATTGGCCCGCCTTTGCTGAGCATACCAAAAACAGTTTCAGATTTTGTGATGGCAGCTGCGGCTGCAGCAGTGCTGTCAACTTGTAAAAATATATCAAACATATCGTAGGGTTTCTTAGTTCTGTTGTATTAATCAAATATCATTCCGTTTGCAATAAAGTGAATGTTTTTTTAAT
>JAYSOC010000587.1:0-6734 GCA_043723285.1 Ferruginibacter sp.
CTTTTAATTGGTCTTCACTTACTGTATCTGTAAGTATAAGACTATCTTTTTGTGGCATGTTCATTAAAAACTTTAGCCCCGCATGTCCAGCTGTTAATTGATTATCAATTTTTATTTTTTCTGTTTTTAAATTGTTTAGGGTTACTTGTACTTTATCCACGTCAAGTCTTTCTGCAAAACCTTGTTTAAAAATTTCTTTAGTATCCTTTAAAAGTTTTTCAAATCGTTCAATATTTGCATCTATGCTTGTTACCTGTTTTTTACCTACCGCTATTTGATAATATATTTTGTAAATGTTTGCTTTAATTTGCTCGGCCGTTACCTCGCTCGTTTTTGTAGCTAACTGCATAGCGGCATCACGTGCTTGAAGCCCAATAAAAACTTGTCCATCAAAAAGTAATTGAGATGCATCTATACTTCCTGTGGCATTATACTTGGTGCCAAATTGCACCGGAATTCTTGTGCCAGGTTGCCCAAAAATTTCACCAGGCAATAAACTTGTAGGAATATCTATAAAATCTTGAAACGTACCAGAGCCACTTACTTGAGGCAAAGCCGCAGCAGTAATTTCCCTATTCGTCTGCTTCTGTATTTGAATATCTATTAAAGAATTTCTTACGGTCACCGAATTCTTTACGCCATAATCAACTGCCTGTTTTACACTAAAGGCATTTTTTTGTTGCGCTATTATTTTTGTTGATGAAATTATCATCACTAAAAATAAACTGAGTTTAATAATTTGCTTCTTCATTCTATACTACTTTTTATTTCTATTTTCTTGATATTTTAAGGCAAGCTTATAACCCTTTGGCGAAACCAATCCATATAAAAAATGAATCGTAATTTCTTCTTCTACACCTACAAGGCTTTCCTTTACTTTCGATTGAAATTCCGGATTAAAAGGTAACATCATACTCTCTACCCTAAATCGTGCCATTACATCTACTTTCAAATCTGCTCTATACAATTCTTCTTTTATTCCTCTTTTTATATTTTCTTTTATTACAGTAAATAAATATTCATCTCTGTGTTTTAAAAATATTTTAAATGCCGTTGGATAATATTTTTGCATGTCAAATAAAATAGATGGGTTCATAGATTTAAACATTTCCAACATCATATCTATAGCCAAAAATATTTCGTGAATAGCATCTTGCGATTTTAGTTTATCGGTATCGCAGCACATTTGATTGTGTGTAATTACCGTAGTTATTACATCATCTACCAGTGCATCTTTATCTTGATAAAACTGGTAAATGGTTTTTTTACTTATGCCTAACCCACTAGCAATATCATCCATACTTACGCTACGCAAGCCATATTGCATAAAAAGCCCATGAGCTTTAAGCTTTATTCTATCGGCGGTATCGTTTATTATTGTCATAATTACGACACAAAACTACGGAAACTTTTTATGTAACCAAAGTTTCCGTGTTATTTTTTTATGAATTATAGCCATTTACGTATAAAATTGTTTAATTCCTGCTCTGTAAACAATAAATTATCTTTGAAAAATAAACTATACAATCATGGATCGTCGATTTGAATACAAAAAACTTTTACAATACTTTTTGCAAGGCTTATTAATATTGGCTCCAGTTGCCATTACGATTTACACTTTGTTTTTTGTAATTTCCACTATAGATGCTTGGCTTCCCATTTTTCATTACAAAGATGAAACTGGTGTAACTCGTGTACAAAACTATGGGCTAGGATTTGTAATTATTTTAGCCGTAGTAGTTATTATCGGATATTTTAGTTCGTTTTTTATAACCGGACGTATTGTAAGTTTTATGGATAAAATTTTAGAGAAAACGCCTGGTTTAAAACATATTTACGGCACTACAAAAGATTTTTTTGAAGCATTTGCAGGCGATAAAAAAAAGTTTACTCAAAATGTGCTTGCCAATGTGGACGATAGAGATGTGTGGCGTTTAGGTTTTATTACAAAAGATGATTTGAGCGATTTTGGACTTAAAGATCATGTGGCTGTGTATATTCCTATGTCATATTCCGTAGCTGGCAATGTGTATATTATTCCTAAAAACAGAATAAAGCCTATTACAAACATTACGAGTGCACAAACAATGAAATTTGCTGTAAGTGGTGGGGTGACGGATATTACGGAAGAATAAAATGAATTTGCAAAAGTGCAAATAGGCAAATCTGCAAAATTTGAAAGAATACTGCAAAAATTTTATATCTTGTTGCTCAAATAAAAATGAAAGAAATTATTTCTTTATGAAAAAAATATTGAAGTCAACTTTAATACTATTCGTTTTAATGACGATGTATTTACCATCATTTTGTTGGGGTTTTTATGCACATCAAAAAATAAATTATTATGCATGTTTTTTATTGCCACCAGAAATGATGGTGCTATATAAACCCAATATAAATTTTATAACAGAACATGCAATAGATCCCGATAAGCGCCGTTATGCAGTAAAAGATGAAGGCCCTAGGCATTATATTGATTTAGATTATTATGGCAAATACCCTTTTGAAAACTTACCACACAAATGGAAAGATGCCGTAGAAAAATTTAGCGAAGATACCTTACGCTCGCAGGGTATTGTACCTTGGCATATACAAGTAATGCTTGGCAGACTTACAGCTGCTTTTAAAGAAAAAAATTATAGCAAAATACTAAAGACCAGTGCAGAGCTTGGGCATTACATTGCCGACTCTCACGTACCCTTACACGCCAACAGCAATCACAACGGGCAGTTTACAAACCAAAAAGGCATACATGGTTTTTGGGAAAGCAGGGTGCCAGAATTGCTTGCAGAAAAAGAATGGGATTTTATGATTGGTAAAGCTGAGTACATAAAAGATCCATTAAAATACACTTGGGATAGGGTTTTGGAAAGTGCCAAAGCTAGCGACAGTGTTTTAAATTTTGAAAGAGAACTCACTAAACAATTTTCCGAAGATCAAAAATATTCTTTTGAAGTAAGAAGTGGAAAAACAATACGTCAATACTCATCGGCATTCACCATCGCTTTCGATAAAAAATTAGATGGTATGATAGAAAGGAGAATGCGCTTATCTATTCAAAGTATTGCATCGTTTTGGTTTACGGCTTGGGTAAATGCTGGTCAGCCAGATTTAAAAGGATTGGCAAATCAAAAATTTAGTGAGGAAGATGCAAAAGAGTTTGAAGAATTAAATGCCAAATGGAGTAGTAGTGAAAAGATGATTGGGAGAGAGGAATAAAAAATTATATGATTAAAAGAAAAATTTTAAATGTTTTTATATGATAGAAAAGGGAATAGAAATGAACACACCAAAATACTTGAAATAGTATATGCATTTTTTTTTCTCTTTACTATTGTATGGTTGTACATCAAACATATTTTAGTTGTTGAGCACGTTGAATAAGAGATAAAAATGTTTTTTAATAAAGTAAACTGCCCTTTAGAAATTAAGGGCATTTTTGTTTTGACATTATATAAAACATACGTACTTTTATAAAAAAATACGTATGACAACAAAGCTTACCTTGTCCATCTCTGAAGAAGTGGTTAAAAATGCCAAAAAAGCAGCAAAGAAAAAGAATACAAGTGTATCTAAAATTGTAGAAGATTATTTAAGAAAAGTATCAAAAAGCTTAAGTGACAAATCTATCACTGAAACTATATTTGAGAACGCCCCAAATGTAAAAACAGTAAGAGGAACCGAAAAAAACATTTTAGCAAATAAGTTAAAACAAAAATATGGTCGTTAAAGTTTTTGCTGATACAAATATCATTATAGATTTAATAGAAAATAGAGATTTTGATAGAGTATCCATTGCTAGTTTATTTTTAAAGGCGGAAAATGCTGAAATCGAAATTTATGTAAGCGAATCTGTTGTTACGAATGCATTATATATAACAGACCTTCCAGAACAAATTAATTTACTTCTAAAAATTGTTCACACTTGTTGTTTTAAAACTGAAACTTTTCAAAAAGGATTATTGAATATATATAAAGACAAAGAAGATGCCATTCTTTATTTTGGTGCCATGCAAAATAAGATGAATTATTTTATTACAAGAAACAAAAAAGATTTTTTAAAATTTGCTGAAACAACTTTGCCAGTAATTTCTCCAAAAGAATTTTTAGATAAAATTAAAAGCCAATAGTAAAAGTAGAATTACTATTGGCTTAAAAATGATTTATTAATTAAATAATTTTACTACCTACCATCCAACAAATTACCCAGCCCTCCTAAAATACTTCCTTCTTCTTTTCTGCCTCCCATGCCATATTGCATAAGCCTTCCTGCAAGTCGGCTAATTGGTAATGATTGTATCCATACTTTGCCAGGTCCTTTAAGTGTTGCAAAAAACAAACCTTCGCCACCAAACATCCAGTTTTTTATTCCTTTTACAAATTCTACATCAAAATCTATTCCTGCAGTATAAGCTACAACACAGCCAGTATCTATTTTTAATATTTCGCCAGCTTGCAAAGTACGCTCCGTAACATATCCACCAGCATGTACAAATGCCAGCCCATCACCTTCTAATTTTTGCATAATAAAACCTTCGCCACCAAAAATACCAGTACCCAATCTTCTTTGAAATTCGATACCTACACTTACACCTTTGGCTGCGCAAAGAAATGCATCTTTTTGTGCAATAATTTTTCCGTTTAGTTGTGCAAGGTCTAGCGCAATAATTTTGCCAGTATAGGGTGCTGCAAAACTTATACGTTTTTTGCCTTGCCCAATATTTGTAAATGCTGTCATAAATAAATTTTCGCCCACTAGCAATCTTTTACCAGCGCCAATTAATTTACCTAAAAATCCACCGCCATTATCGTTTTGAGATCCATCGCCAAAAATGGTATTCATTTGTATACCATCGTCCATCATCATAAAACCACCAGGCTCGCCTATTACAGTTTCTTTTGGGTCAAGTTCTATTTCTACATATTGAAGTTCTTCTCCAAAAATTTTATAATCGATTTCGTGATTTTTTATCATGAGTTTAATTTTTTATAAAAGTAACAAAAATCATTATTATTTTAAATTAAGTAAATGATAAGTGGTAAATTTAGCCCATCAATTTATTTGAATTACAAACAACTCATTTATGAAAAAATTTCTTTTTGCGTCTGCATTCATTTGCTTAGCCACGTTTACAAGTATTGGGCAAGCAAAATTAGTAGAAACAGTTACCAAAACTGGCGATGAACTCGTTATTCCTTATTCAAAATATGTTTTACCAAATGGCCTTACTGTTATATTAGCAGAAGACCATAGTGACCCTTTAGTGCATGTGGATGTTACTTATCATGTAGGAAGTGCACGTGAAGAAATTGGGAAAAGTGGGTTTGCGCATTTTTTTGAGCACATGATGTTTCAGGGAAGTGATAATGTAGCAGACGAACAACATTTTAAAATTATAAGTGGTGCAGGAGGTACTTTAAATGGGAGTACAAATTTAGATCGTACAAATTATTTTGAAACAGTACCATCTAACCAATTGGAAAAAATGCTTTGGTTAGAAAGTGATCGTATGGGTTTTTTGCTTGATGCCGTTACGCAAAAGAAATTTGAGATACAACGCAGTACTGTAAAAAATGAGCGTGGTCAAAATTATGATAACAGACCTTATGGCTTAGTGAGTGAGTTTGCAAGTAAAAATATATATCCATATGGTCACCCATACAGCTGGCTTACGATTGGTTACATTGCAGATTTAGATAGAGTGGATGTACAAGATTTAAAAAACTTTTTTCTTCGTTGGTATGGTCCAAACAATGCTACGGTAACTATTGGTGGCGATATAAAATCTGCAGATGTTTTAAAAATGGTAGAAAAATTTTTTGGATCTATACCTCGTGGACCAGAGGTAACAAAAACAATTTTGCCGGCAGTTGTAATTGATAAAGATCGTTACGTATCCCTTACAGATAATTATGCAAAGCAACCAATGCTTTCAAAAATATTTACAACAGTACCAAATTACAATAAAGATATGGGCGCATTGGCTTGCCTAGCGCAAGTTTTAGGGCAAGGAAAAAATTGTGTATTATATCAACAATTGGTAAAAACACAAAAAGCATTGAGCGCATCTTCATTTAGTAGATTGAATGAATTGGCTGGCGAATTAACTTTTCAACTATCGCCTTACCCAGGCAAATCACTCGCAGGTATGGATAGTTTATTGAAAGAATCATTATTGGCATTTGAGCAAAGAGGAGTAACTGATGATGATGTAACAAAATTTAAAGGCGGTATAGAAGCACAATATATAAATGGGTTGCAAAGTGTTTCAGGTAAAGTTTCTCAGCTGGCAGCTTTTCAAACATTTACTGGCAACCCAAATATGATTGGTAAAATGCTAGCGATGTATAGAGCAGTTACAAAAGAAGATGTAATGGCAGCCTATAATAAATATGTGAAAGGAAAATTTAGTACAACGGTAAGTGTGTTGGTAAAAGGACAAGGCACAGAACCTGCTATGGCAGACAATTACAGCGTTGATAATACAAATTATACGAAACCAAATTATGGTTATGATGGTTTGAAATATACAAAAGCTAAAGATCTGTTTGATAGAAGAAAACAACCAGGCGTTGGTGCAAACCCTATTGTAAAAGTACCTGCATTTAGTAAAAAAGTTTTACCAAATGGCGTAAAAACTATTTTTGCAGCAAGCAAGGAATTACCGATTGTAAATATTTCTATAAGAATTCCTGGTGGGCAAATGGCGGAAACTAGTATGCCAGAAAAATCT
>JAYSOC010000588.1:0-2711 GCA_043723285.1 Ferruginibacter sp.
TAGGCTTACCAATAGCATTAGAATTTGCAAAAAAAATAAAAGTAATTGGGTTTGATATAAACGCAGATCGTGTAAAAATGATGCAAAATAAAATTGACCCAAGTAAAGAATTAGAGTCATCTGCTTTTGATGGTTGCGAAATTGAATTTACAAACGACTTAGACGTATTGAAAGAAGCTACTTTTTTTATAGTAGCTGTGCCTACACCTGTAGATGAACACAATGTACCCGACCTTACGCCTGTATTACGTGCAAGCGAAACCATAGGCAAGGTTATAAAAAAAGGAGATTATGTAGTGTATGAAAGTACTGTTTACCCAGGTTGCACAGAGGAGGATTGTGTGCCAGTTATTAAAAAAATATCTGGGCTTGATATGGTTACCGATTATAAAATTGGCTACTCACCAGAGCGTATAAACCCTGGTGATAAAGAACATACAATAACAACAATTATAAAAGTAGTGAGCGGCTGTTGTGCAGAAAGTTTAGATGTAATTGCAAAAGTGTACGAACTTGTAGTAAAAGCAGGTGTGCACAGAGCATCATGTATAAAAGTTGCAGAAGCTGCGAAAATTATAGAGAATACGCAAAGAGATTTGAACATTGCATTGATGAATGAGCTCTCTATTATTTTTGATAAAATGAATATTAATACTTTTGAAGTGTTGGAAGCTGCTGGAACAAAGTGGAATTTTCTTCGTTTTCAACCTGGGCTTGTCGGTGGACATTGCATTGGTGTAGATCCATATTATCTTACATATAAATCTAAAGAGCTAGGTTACGATAGCCAAGTAATACTTGCAGGTAGAAGTATTAATGATGGCATGGCGGGATATGTAGCTAAAAAAGTTTTACAACACATCATACAACACAACGGAAATATAAAAGACGCTAGAGTGCTTGTGATGGGTGCAACTTTTAAAGAAAATGTAAGTGATATTCGTAATAGTAAAGTAGCAGATGTAGTAAAAGAATTAAAATCTTTTTCGCTTAATGTTGATATTACTGACCCACATGCAAGCAGCGAAGAATTACTGCATGAATATGGTTTTGGGTTAACAGAAAATATTGGAAAAGATTATGATGCTGTAATTGTAACCGTTCCTCATGCTGCATATAAAAATTTTGATGACGCATATTTTGTATATATAACAAAACCTGAAGCACTTATTTGCGATTTAAAAGGAACATATAGAAACGAGATAAAAAGCAGAATGTATAAGAGTTTGTAAAGAAGCCCCCTAAATTCCCGAAGGGGGACTTGGCGCTTTCAATTTTGAAAGTTTTAAAAAAATATTATGGAATTATTTCACGAAGGAAGTTTGGCTGATAAAACATTTTTAATAACTGGTGGCGCAGGCTTTATTGGTGGGCATATTGCAGAATATCTTTTGCTAAATGGAGCTAGTAAAGTACGTGTGATGGATAATATGGTAAATGGTTTTGAAAGCACTTTAAACGTATTAAGAAAATATCCTGCTTTCGAATTTATAAAAGGCGATATTAGAAATTTTGAAGACTGCAATAAGGCATGCCAAGGTATAGATTATATAAGCCATCAAGCTGCATTGGGCTCTGTGCCTCGTTCTATAAAAGAACCTGTTTATTTTAACGATGTAAATGTAGGTGGTTTTGTAAACATACTAAAAGCTGCTGTGGATAATGGCGTAAAACAATTTGTGTATGCATCTTCATCATCTGTTTATGGAGATGAACCTACACTGCCAAAAGTAGAATCAAGAATAGGAAACTGTTTATCGCCGTATGCGGCTACAAAAAAAACAAATGAATTGTATGCACAAATTTTTGCAGATGTGTATGGCTTGAAAATAATGGGGTTTAGGTATTTTAATATTTTTGGTCCGAGGCAGGATCCTGATGGCGCTTATGCCGCCGTTATTCCATTATTTGTAAAAGGTATAATGAAAGAAACACCTGTTTATATAAATGGTGATGGTGAGCAAACAAGAGATTTTACTTTTGTGGATAATGCAGTACAAATAAATGTAAAAGGAATGCTTACACAAAATAAGGATGCTTTAAACAAAGTGTATAATGTAGCCGTAGGAGAAAATTTCAGTGTAAATTATTTGTATAAAATATGTAAAGATAACCTAGGAAGCAATTGGGAAGCCACTTACAGAGAACCAAGGGCTGGAGATATTAGAAATTCATTGGCAGATATTACGCAAGCAAAAAACTTATTAGACTACGCTCCTACTAAAAGATTTGAAGATGGATTGGTGGAGACAATTGCATTTTTTAAGAACCTTTATTCGAATGGATAATTGAATAATGAACAATGGCTAATTCTTTCAATTTGAAAATTTATTCAATTATATAAAATACATTCAACTTAAAACATTATTAATTATTCATTATAAAATTATTAATTATCACCCATGCCATTTATCAAAACAGATTTTCCCGATTTATTAATTTTTGAACCAACCATTTTTGAAGACGAAAGAGGATATTTTTTTGAAAGTTATAATGCCAATACTTGTAAAGCAGATGGTGTAGATATTATTTTTGTGCAAGATAATCAAGCTAAATCTAGCTATGGTGTAATTAGAGGTTTACATTATCAATTAAATCCATTTGCACAAACAAAATTTATAAGAGTATTACATGGAAGTATTTTAGATGTAGTTGTAGGTTTAAGAATTGGATCTCCCATGTATGGTAAATCATTTTCAATAGAATTATCG
>JAYSOC010000589.1:0-2707 GCA_043723285.1 Ferruginibacter sp.
TTTGTAGATTTGTCCATATTATCCTTTTTCTCGTAAATCAAGTATAATATAAAAGGGTGGAAAATCCACCCTTTATTTTTTTATCTCGGACAACAATAAAAATAAATTAAAAAAAACTTAATTGCAGATTTTCAAAGTCAAAATATAAGTGGCTTCTAAAAATAAGAAGCCACTTATTTTTTAATACTAAGCAAGTAAATATTTACTAGTGTTCCTTTAAGCTCTTTATGACGCATAGATGTAAACTCCTTGTGGCAGAAATGATGCAGTGTTTTTGTGTGTTGGCTTTCTATACCGCAAATTATAAAAGTGGTTTATCCAAGACACAACTCTACATACATAAAAAACTAATGCAAATACATAATGCTCTTTGATTTTATAACCCCCAATTCTTTTATATTTACTCATTAAATACCACTAATGGAAACTAACAGCAACAAGGAACAAGAAGAAGACAAAGTAATTAATCAAATGTTTTCTTACGCTACCAATCTTTTGGTGCAGGAAAAGAAAAGCCCAGAAGAAGTTAGGGCTGCATTAAAAAAAATAGGTTTAGATGAGCCAACAGCTGTACTAGTTGTGGATAATCTTAGCAAGCAAATACAAGCTGCCAAAAAAGAAAGCGCAAATAAGGATATGCTATATGGCGCACTTTGGTGTGTTGGCGGCATAATTGCTACAGCTGCGCAAATTGGTTTTATTTTTTGGGGCGCTATTATTTTTGGTGCTATACAATTTTTTAAGGGTGTGGCTAATGCTTAAATGGTTACTTAATTACTCAGTTTTGAATACTTATAACGCTACATAACATTGTAGATTACCAATTCATACTTTTCAAATGATAATAAAAAAAATTACCTTCTTTCTTACAATTGGCATTTTACTATATACCACAGTTAACGCACAGCAAAAAACAAGTAAAGAATACAAATGGGCTGCTGGCGTAGATATTGGGAATATATTTATACGTGGCGATGTACGGTCAGTAAAAACACAATTTTGTGAAGGCTTACATTTGTATAAACCATTTGCAAAATGGTTTGCTTTAAAATTAAATTTTATACACGGCAATGCAAAGGGTTTAAATGATAAAGCCGCAGAAAACTTTGCAAAAAATCCTGCATGGTCTTCTAAATATGCTGCCCCATATAGATTAAGTAATGGAACGTTAGCTTATGGTTATGTAACTAATAATGTATTTACGCCTACATCTACGCACGATTTAGTTTATTACAACTACAAGACTGTAATAAATTCTTTATCTATATCGGCAGCGTTTACTTTCCCAATCCCAATTCGTTCTTCTAATCCAAAATTTGGTATTCATTTTAATTATGGTGCTGGGTTATTATCTTATAAAACAAAAGTAGATGCGTTAAATAGTAATGGTACAAATTATGTAACCCTATTTAATGATGTATTTACAGCTAATAGTGGGGCAACAGAAACTTTAAAAAAATTAAAAAATGGAATGGATAATGTGTATGAAACGGATGCGGAAACTTTAAATAATTCTGCTCAATTTACACATCATTTTTCTTATGGCCTTTCTTATAAAATAAATGATAGATTCGTAATAGGCATTGAACGATCGGCAACAACTACTTTTATTAAAAATGATTTATTAGATGGGCAACGTTGGCAAGAACAAGCATTTGGTGATGCAGTAGTATCTAGAGATTTTGACAACTTTAGATACAATAGCCTTAATTTGAGTTATCAATTTTAGAATGATATATTTTTTTGCTTTGATAGATGCTTAAACCCAATCCTCAAAGTACCCATACCTCCCACTTGTGGTTGAAAAAAACAATCTATTTATGATATCGATTTGAACAACAATGTAAAAAAATAATTAATTTTATTTTTTACAGTATCAAAAAAAAATTATGTGCAACTTCATGGGTACAATAGTTTCTAAAGTACAAATAATAAAGCTAAAGCAAATAGAAAAAGAGCTTGGCTTATTAGCTGCCATGGGATATCTCGAAATAATAAAAGATGGCTTTAAGTACAGCAACTCCATAGTAATTACAAAAAAAGGCAATAACGACATAGATGCTACCGCAATGCATTGGGAGTTTATTCCACCTTGGATAAAAAATACAACTGAATTAAAAGTTGCAAGAAAACAAGGCATACCATGGCTAAATGCAACGAGTGAAAAATTATTAGATAGTAAAATGTTTAAACCTGCTGCTTTAAAACGTAGATGCTTGGTATTAGCAACTCATTTTTTTGAGTGGAGGCATTTTAAACCTGATGGAGTAAAAAAAGAAATTTCATACCCATACACTATTAGCACTACAAACAACTACTTTTATATGGCAGGTATATGGCAACCGTGGACAGATAAAGAAACGGGAGAAATCGTAAATACATTTGCAATAATAACTACTAAGGCAAATAAATTGATGGAACAAATTCATAACACTAAAAAACGAATGCCTACAATACTAACAGAAGAATTAGCCTATGCGTGGATTATGGAAGATATAAGCGAAGAAAGAATAAAAGAAATTGCATCTTATCAATTGCCTTCTCAATGTATGTTTGCTCACTCTATTGCTAAAGATTTTAAAACTGCAGATGATCCTACAAAAGAATTTATTTATGAAGAGTTGCCAATAATTAATTTTGATAAAACGTAAATAAAGGTATAAATTTTATTAATTTCATTTGATATTACAAGTATGAACTAAAAAAC
>JAYSOC010000590.1:0-6723 GCA_043723285.1 Ferruginibacter sp.
TGCTGCTATCATTTATGAAAGAGATTATCATTTTGATTTTTTCGGTTTTAAAACACTGGAAAAATCTTACTTGCTAAAAGTAAATGGTAAAATAGTGGAGCGCCCGCAACACATGTTTATGCGTGTAGCATTGGGCATACACAAAACTGATGTAGATGCAGCTATTGAAACCTATAATTTAATGAGTGAAAAGTGGTTCATACATGCAACACCAACATTGTTTAACAGCGGCACACCAAAACCACAAATGAGTAGTTGCTTTTTGCTTAGCATGAAAGATGATAGCATCAATGGCATTTACGATACATTAAAAGATTGTGCATTAATTTCTCAAAGCGCAGGTGGTATTGGGTTAAACGTTCACAACATTCGCAGTACAGGCAGTTACATAAAAGGAACTAATGGTACAAGCAATGGTATCATTCCAATGCTTCGTGTGTTTAACGATACGGCTCGTTATGTGGACCAAGGTGGTGGAAAAAGAAAGGGTGCATTTTCTGTTTATTTAGAACCATGGCATGCAGATGTGTTTGAATTTTTGGAGCTAAGAAAAAACCACGGTAAAGAAGAAATGCGTGCTAGAGATTTATTTTTGGCATTGTGGATTCCAGATTTATTTATGAAGCGTGTAGAAGCAGATGCAGAGTGGAGTTTATTTTGCCCTAACGAATCGAAAGGCTTACACACTACGCATGGTGCGGAGTTTGAAGCATTGTACATAAAATATGAACAAGAAGGAAAAGCAAAGAAAACGATACAAGCAAGAGAATTGTGGAATGCTGTGTTGGAATCGCAAATAGAAACTGGTACGCCATATGTATTGTACAAAGATGCAGCTAACACAAAAAGTAATCAGAAAAATTTAGGCACCATACGTTGTAGTAATTTGTGTACAGAAATTATAGAGTATAGTGATGAAAACGAAACGGCGGTTTGTAATTTGGCTTCTCTTTCTTTGCCAAGATTTGTAGAAGGAAATAAATTTAATTTCGAAAAATTAGTAGAAGTAACTAAAATTGTTACCCGCAATTTGAACAAAGTTATTGATGGCAACTACTATCCAATACCTGAAACAAAAAGAAGCAACGAGCGCCATCGCCCAATTGGCTTAGGTGTACAAGGTTTGGCAGATGTGTTTATGATGCTTGGCTTGCCATTTGAAAGCGATATGGCTAAGTTGCTCAACAAAAATATTTTTGAAACAATATATTTTGCAGCCATGACATCTAGTTGTGAGTTGGCAAAAAAAGATGGCGCTTACGAAACATTTAAAGGTTCGCCTTTAAGCGAAGGTAAATTTCAATTTGATTTGTGGAATGTAGCACCAAGTGAGCGTTATGATTGGGATGCGCTTCGTGCAGAAGTAATGGAACATGGAGTAAGAAACTCTTTATTGCTTGCGCCAATGCCTACTGCATCTACTTCTCAAATATTGGGAAACAACGAATGTTTTGAACCATACACTTCTAATATTTATAATCGTAGAGTATTGAGTGGAGAGTTTGCGGTAGTAAACAAACATTTATTGAAAGACCTTGGTAAATTAAATTTGTGGAACGATAACATGAAGCAACGCATTATTGCTGCCAATGGATCGGTACAAAATATTGAAGAAATACCTGCAGATTTAAAAGAGATTTATAAAACCGTTTGGGAAATAAAGCAAAAGAATTTAATTGATATGTCTGCCGATAGAGGTGCATACATTTGCCAATCGCAATCATTAAATTTATTTGTAGAGCAACCGAATTATGCAAAACTTTCTTCTATGCATTTTTACACATGGAAAAAAGGATTGAAAACTGGTATGTATTACTTGCGTACAAAAGCCGCAGCAGATGCTATTAAATTTACGGTAGATGCTGATGTACTAAACCAAACCAAAGACGAAGCAGCCGCTCAAATAACATGCTCATTGGATAATCCGGATGCATGTGAAGCTTGCGGTTCTTAAGGCCAAACTAATTGCTTATGGAAAAGCCCTCATGGTGTTGAGGGCTTTTTTTATGGGGTAATATTTTTAATTCCATTACTTTTTCAACGTCCCATTCCATACTTTCTTCCCTTGCATTTTTCTTACAAAATACATGAGCCCAACAAATATAAAAAAGAATGGCCCTGCAAAACCGAGGATACCAATCCATCTGCCGCCATAAAATTGTTCCATGGGGCGTTTCAATCTTTCTGCAATAATGTACATACTTGGTACCATTATTAGGGTCAGGAAAAATGCAAATATTAATCCGAAAATAATTGTCCAGCTGAGTGGGCCCCAGAAAACAACACTATCGCCACCAAAGAAAATGTGTGGGTTTAAATGCTGAAAGAAGCTTACGAAATTAATATTGAACCCAACAGCCAATGGCAATAAACCAAGCATAGTAGCCAATGCGGTAAGCAATACCGGAATGATACGAATTTTACCCGCTTGTATAGCAGCCTCACGCATACGTACACCACGCCCACGAAGTTCATCGGTAAATTCTATTAATAAAATTCCGTTTTTTATTACAATACCTGCAAGCCCAATTATACCAACGCCCAACATGATTGTTGCTATTGTCATTCCAGTAAATGCATACCCCAACAATACTCCAATAATAGAAAAGAAGATTTCTGTAAGTACAATAAATGGTTTGCTCACTGCATTAAATTGTAACACTAGTATTAAAAAGATTAATCCTAAAGCCATAAGCAGAGCCTTGCCTAAAAATGCTTGCGTTTCTTTTTCTTGCTCACTTTGCCCCGATTGACGAATGGTGATAGATGAAGGGACTTTAGAAATGGTTTTAAATTCATCTATTTTTTCTGCTAATGCAGCATTTATACCTGCTACCATCGATGGGTCTAGCACATTGGATTGTAGCTGTATGGTACGTTTTACATTTTTGCGAGCAATAGCGCCAGTAGTGCTGGTATAATCTACTGTTGCAATAGCGCTAACTGGTATCGATTTTATACCCATCGTATTCATGTCCATAAATGTAATACGCATGTTCAATAAGTCGGTAATATTATTTCGCATTAAGTCCGATGTTCTTAATTGAATTTTATATTCATCCTCTCCTTCTTTTAGTTTGCTTATTTCTTTTCCAAAAACAGCAGTTCGCAATTCCATTCCTATTTGTCCAGTACTCAAGCCTTGTGCCATGGCTTTTTCTCTATCAATGTTTACGGTTATTTCTGGGCTTTTTAAATCAACATTTGTATGCAAATTTTCAATTCCTTTTATCGGATTATTATCTAAGTAAATAGAAAGTTTTGTAGCCACTTTTGCAATTTCATCATATTCATCTCCCACAATTTCTATATTTACTGGCGGGTCTGTTGGCGGGCCACCATCTTCTTGTCCTACTTCTATACTTGCGCCTGGTATGCCTTTCATTTGACTGCGTATCTCTTCCAAAAATGGTTTTGTTTTTTTGCCATCACGCTTTTCATACTCTACAAACGATACTTGTATGCGCCCAAGATTTGGTTGTACGCTTCTATTATTATCTCTAGGATTGTTGGCACTGTTTGCTACGTTTGCAATTACACTTTCTACAATGCCACCAGGTTGCCCAGGCAATTCTTTTGCCAAAACTTTTTGTACCCTTGTTTCTAATATATGTGTAATGCTATCTGTTTTTTTAACAGCAGTGCCCACAGGCATTTTTAAATACACATAAATAAAATTAGGATCGCCGCTTGGAAAAAACGTCGATTTGTTTCCTCTTGCCATAAGTAATACTACAGATATTGGAAACAATAAAAACAAACTTACCAATGCCCATGCTGGTCTTGTGCCTTGCAAAACCCATCTTAAAAGCTTTTCATATTTAATCATTAACGATGGTAAAATTCTATCTTGAAATGTGTGTATGATTCCTCTAAAAACATATCTGTTTATGATAGACAACAATGCCATAAAAAATAAAAAATTACCTGTACCATGCGCCCCAACAACATGTGCAACCAAACCAAAACCTAATGCAGCCCAAAACCACCATTTTTTAAATAGCAAAGATTTCTTTTCATCAAACTCTTTTCCTTCGGGCTTCATAAACGAAACGGCAAATACTGGGTTAAACACAAATGCAACAATAAGAGATGCTGCCAATGTAAGTATGAGCATGGTAGGTAAATAAATCATAAACTTACCTATGATACCTTTCCAAAATAATAAAGGAAAAAATGGCGCAAGCGTAGTAGCCGTACCTGCAAGCACAGGAATAAAAATTTCGCCTGCTGCTTCTTTTGCGCTTTTTACAATACTTACTTTACCATTGTGATAAATACGATGCGTATTTTCTATAACAACAATTGCATCATCCACAATAATACCAAGCCCAAAAAGCAGGGCAAAAAGTACAATAAAATTTAGTGTAATTGGTGTGCCAATAATAAAGTTGCCTAATGGTAAAAACATGAAGGCAACAAAAATACTTAGCGGTACACTTAGTGCTACAAAGAAGGCATTGGTAACCCCCATAAAAAACATCAATACCAATAATACTAATACAAAACCAATAACAATAGTGTTTACCAAATCATTAAAAGATGTAGCTGTTGTTTTACTTTGATCTCCGGTAATTACCACATTCAAATTATCTGGAAGCTCTTTGTTTTTCTTCATGCTCTCCACAATATCTTTCACTTTGCCAGCTGCTACAATTAAGTTTTCGCCAGCACGTTTTACAATGTTTAATGTAACTACATTTTTACCATCTAAGCGAGCATAACTTTCTTTTTGCTTTATAGTATCTTTCAATTCGGCAATATCTCTTAGGTAAAGCGATGCGCCACGAGAACTACTGCGTACGATAATGTTTTGTAAATCTAATGCGCTCGTAAATTGTCCTTTTACTTTTATAGTACGCTTCATATCGTCCACTTCTATCAACCCACCTGTTACATCGTGGTTTTCCCTGCTTACAGCATTTTCTATATCCGAAAAAGAAATACTAGCTGCTTGCATTTTGTAAGGGTCGGCATTTATTTGTATCTCACGCTCGGGTGCACCCACAATTTGTGCACGAGTCAATTCACTCAATTGTTCAAATCTATCTTGCAATTTTTCTGCATACTCTTTTAATTTTATACCGTCATAATCGCCACTTACATTTACAAACATGATGGGCATTTCGGAGAACGCAAATTCTTGTGCATTCGGTTGCGCTGTAAGATCGTTGGGCAATTCTGTTTTAGCTTTATCAATAGCATCTTTTACTTTTAGCTTAGCTAATTCTGTTTTTATATCGCTATCAAATTCTACAATTATCAAACTATAATCTGTTTGCGATGTGCTGGTAATTTTATTTACTTTGGCACCGCTTATTCCTTTCAGTTGTTTTTCTATGGGCCTTGTTACAAGATTTTCAATATCCTTTGGCGAATTGCCCACATATATAGTAGATATGCTTATGGTAGGCATTACAATATCTGGAAATTGCTCTTTGGGTAAAGTATTAAATTGATTTATACCATAAAAAGTAATGAGTGCAGCAATAATATAAATTGCTGTTCTATTATTAACCGCCCAGTTAGTTAAAAAAAATGTTTTTGCTTTTTTTATTCCATCTCCTATTTTACTTTCCATAAAATTCTTTTTAATATTCGTTCAATTATTTTACCTCTGTAACTATGCTTTGCCCTTCGTACAAATTTTGATACCCATCTGTTATTAATTGTTCACCAGAAGATAATCCGGTTTTTATTTCTACACTGCTGCCATACACTTCGCCAATATTTACATTTCTTTTTTGTGCAGTTGCTTTTCCATTGCTCGATTTTGCCAAAACATATACATACTTACCCGCCTCGTCTGTTTGCACAACATTTATTGGAATTACAACAACGTTTGCAGCACTGTAATCCATTATGCGCACTTTTGCAGTTTGGTTTGGTTTTAAACTCGCATCATAAGGTATTTTTATATCGGCCGTAAAACCTCTGTTCACATCTACCGATTGGCTTATTAGAGAAACGGAAGCATTAAACATTTTATTTACATCTGGCACACTCACTTCTGCTGGCGTACCAGTATGTACACGAGCCAAATAATTTTCTGGAATGCTTGTTACCACTTTTAATGATGATGTATTTACAATTTTTATTTGTGGTCCCATTGCGGTCATGCCTGTAAATGTTTCTCCAATTTTAATATTTACTTGGTCTGCAATACCTGATACATCACTATATACATTAGCAGTATTCATTTGCTCCATAGCCACATTTATTTGTTGCGATACAGCTTTTACTTGCTCGTTAGAAGCTGCTAATTGATTTTCTAAACCTGTAACACTTGTTTTAGCAGTTATTACTTGTACCTCTGTTCCTATTCCTTGATCCCAAAGACTCTGTTGACGAGTATAAATATTTCGTGCAAAATTTAATTGTGTTTTTATCCCTTCCAGTTGTTGCCTTGCAGCTATGGCTTGTTGCCTAACGCCTTGCACTTGTTGGCGAATAATGGCATCATCTAATCGTAGAACTAATTGACCTTTTTTTACAAATTGTCCTTGCCTTACATAAATAGCTTTTACTTGACCTGGCATTCCTCTTGGAGAAATGTAAGAAATATTATCGGCGTCCACCTTGCCTTGCAAATCTATATAGTGGTTAAAATTTTGGATAGTTACTGGCGTTACTGATACCAAAGTTACTTTTGCAGAGTTGCCATTAGCTGTGTCTTTTGCAGCAAGTTCATCTTGCAGCTTTTTTATTTCTTCTGCCTTTTTA
>JAYSOC010000591.1:0-2691 GCA_043723285.1 Ferruginibacter sp.
ACACGTTTTTCATTTTTCAATACAGAAGTCCACGCATCAAATGTATGTAGGCTTGCACCTGTGCCGTGTAGTAAAACAATGGGTAAAGAATCTGTGGCATTGCCTTCGTCTCGATAATGTACATCCAAACTATCTATACTTATAAATGCAGACGCAGCATTGGCATATTTAGGTTTTAATTCTGCTAAAGATTTATCTGCATGACCAAATAAAATAAATATGATAACAAATATGGCGACAATGCTTACAAAAAATATTTTTAAAAATTTTATTGCTCGTGTCATGAGTTTAATTTATTGAGGTTTTATAGAATAAGTAGCAACTAATTTTTATACGGTGGTAAAGTAACTATACTTAAACATCCATTAAAATCTGCATCATAATTCATTTTAAAATATCACAAAAGTTATTAAAAACTTACACAACATTCACTTCTCTATGCAACTCAACGTCAAACATTAATTTTACTGAATCAATTATATTTTCACTAAGTTGTAAAATCTCCTCTCCTATTGCATTGCCATAATTTACGAGTACCAATGCTTGTTTTTCGTGGCAACCTGCATCGCCTTTTCTATAGCCTTTCCAACCGCATTGCTCTATAAGCCAACCTGCAGCTAGCTTAGTTTCGTTTTCGCCAACAGGGTAGCCCACAATATTTGGAAATTCGGTTTTTAGCTTTTCAAATTGTGTGTTTGGTATGGTTGGGTTTTTAAAGAAACTTCCTGCATTGCCAATTATTTTTGGGTCAGGCAATTTGCTTTGCCGAATATTAATAACCGCATCTGAAATGGCTTTTATGCTTGGCGATTGTACACCCATTTTTTCTAATTCAGTTTCTATAGCACCATAAGAAGTATTATATGTTGGAATTTTATTTAATTGAAAAGTAACAGAGGTAATTACAAACTGCCCTTTGTATTTATTTTTAAAAATACTTTCTCTATACCCAAATGCACAATCGTTTTTAGAAAAGCTAACAAGTTTTTTTTCTTCAATATTGTATGCTTCTAACTCATAAAAAACATCTTTTATCTCCACACCATACGCACCTATATTTTGCATAGGGCTTGCGCCTACACTACCTGGTATGAGCGATAAATTTTCTACGCCTGCCAAATTATTAGTGATGCAATACAACACAAACTCATGCCAACCAACGCCTGCACCTGCTCGTACATATACATACGCATCGTCTTCGTTAATTTTTTCTATGCCTGCTATTTCGTTTTTTAAAACTAAGCCATCGTAGTTTTTTGTAAAAAGAATATTGCTACCGCCGCCGAGGATGAGATGATGTTCTCTCTTCGTTTCCAATAATTCTGCTAACTCATGTGTATTTGCAAATGCAGCAAAGTATTTTGCCATTACAGGTATGCCAAATGTATTATATGGTTTTAAAGAAAAGTTTTCGGTTAATTGCATGGCGCAAATTATTGAAAGAAATTTAAAAGGGTGGGATTAAGTTGTTGGAGGATTTTTTGGGGCGGCTGTTTTAAAACCAGCCTTGGCGCTCTCGAGTGGGTGTTGTGGGTTACCAACTGGTGCAAAGTGGAATACATACAAATAATACTTCTCTATTGCAACCAACTTATAAATTTGGGAAAATCTGCGGAGTGGTTATTTGTAATATTTTGTATGAGGTAAGTATCATCTTCTACGTCAAATACAATATACCAAGTAGTTTTATGATTATGCTTGTACTTGCAATAGAAGAAACCGTATTTTGTATTTAAAGTGCGTTTGTGTTTTATTGTAGGAATTGTGAAAATAAAATCTAAAATAGTATTCACATAGCTTTCAGCGTCTTCTACAAAGCCAAAATATTCTTCTTTAAAAAGTGTAGCAGTAAGTTCTTTCAGTTTAATTTTTACGAGGTTGTCAAGTATTATTTTTTCCATGGAAAACTTCTTACATGTGCCAATAATTCTTGTCTTGCTTCTTCTAATGGAGTTCCTTTTTCACATTGTTCTTGAAACTTCGTCTTCGGCATTAACCCAATTTCATTAAACATTGGTATTACTTCTTTATGTTTTCTTACATCAACTGTTACGTGGGTTATTTGCCCTCGTGCATTTTTTTTAGTTGTGATACCTGATATTGCTGACATAATTTTAAATTTAACTGCTACAAATATAATAATTATTTTTTTATTTTTCAAGAGTTTCATCCACTTCAATCTAATGCATAATAAAAGATGAATAATGGTATGCCGATGAAGTGAGTGACACAACGATGATGACCATAGCTGCTTCTTTGTTTGGACAAAAAAATCAATCAAAACTAAATTAAAAATATAGACTTGAAAATATTGGAGACCAAAAGTCCCCCTTCGGGGGATTTAGGGGACTACAACGGATCCACATTCACCACCACTTGAACACTCTTAAATTTTTGTTCTACTCCCAATAAATTTATATGATTGCGTATTACTTTGCGGTAGTTGCCGCTCATACCGGCTTCTTTGGGGAGTTTTATCATGAGCTCCATGAGGTACATATTGCGAAGCCGCCCTACCACAGGGGCTGCGGGACCTGTAATAAATTGTTTTAAATCTTGCCCGAGCAACGCTGCCAATTTGTGCGCTGCTGCTTCTACGGTATCTTTGTCTCTGTGCTTCATGGTTATCATTACCATGCGGCTAAAGGGTGGGTAAAAAAACTCTTGGCGTTTGTCTATTTCAAAATCGTA
>JAYSOC010000592.1:0-2686 GCA_043723285.1 Ferruginibacter sp.
TACTGTATGTAATGCAAGTGTGAGTGGAGATGTTACGATAAATGTAAATGCAAATCCTACTACTCCCACAAGTGCACCAGTATCTGTATGTGCTGGAAAGACAACTGCGGTAGTAGCTTCGGGCGGCGGACCATCTTATAATTGGTATAGCGATATTGGGTTAACAACATTGGTAGCCACTGGTAATCCTTATTATTACACTGGCCCAACAACAACTTTGTATGTGCAATCTATTGACCCAGATAATGGTTGTGTAAGTACTGGAACAAATGTAGCAGTAACTGCTACAACGCCACCAAGTATTGTAACACCTGCAAGTATAAATTGTGCAACTGGAAATTTTTTGGAAACCGCAACTGGTGGTACTGGCACATTAACTTATACCCTAGCAGGCAAAACTGGAGGAACAGGAAACCCAACAGGCACAAGCAATACCACTGGTCAATTTAATTTATTGAATAGTACTGGCGCTACTATACTTGTAGAAGATGGTAGTGGATGTTTTGATATTTTTACTTATAACTTTACTGTGGCTCCATACAATTGTAGTGGAGTTGTAGCGCTACAATTTGAAAAATTTTCTGCACAAAAAAGAAATCAAACTACAATTTTAAATTGGACAATATACGATGATGTAAATATTGATAACTACATTATAGAAAGAAGTAATGATGGAATAAATTTTAAAACTATAGGAAATGTAGATAGCAAAAAATTAGGTACAGCATCTTATACATTTACTGATAATAATCCTGCAAGTAATAAAAACTATTACAGAATAAAAGGAGTGTCAAATACTGGTGCTGCTAAATTTACAGATATTCGTTTGGTCATATTTACTGGCAATTTTGATATAAGCATTACACCAAACCCAACTAAATCTAACATTGAAATAGTAACCAACAACAATGATAAAAAAGAAATAACTATTTTAGATACAAAGGGAAGTATTTATTATCATCAAATAAATAACCTTGAAACTTTAAAAGTAGATTGTAGCACTTGGGCAAATGGTATTTACATTGTAAAAGTAAAAGATGTAAACTCAAATACAATTGTAAATAAAAAAATAATAAAGCAGTAAATTAAAATTGTAAAAATGAAAAGCCCCGTTCTACCTAAATGAACGGGG
Source organism: Ferruginibacter sp. (assembly GCA_043723285.1). Classification (GTDB taxonomy): domain Bacteria; phylum Bacteroidota; class Bacteroidia; order Chitinophagales; family Chitinophagaceae; genus Ferruginibacter. Next base: position 1,133 of record JAYSOC010000592.1, read on the forward strand.
CTTTTTTATGTAGAGTTGTAGTTTTACCTTCTTATAAAAGCCAATAAAGCATCTTTAGAATTGGCAAAACTCAATGCATCTGTCAATTGATAATAATTGTTTCTGTCAACCGTGCGACTGTAAAAATATTTAGCCACACCCAATTTACCTTCATCAAAACTAAATATGCTCATAATATCTCTAACTTGTGCAGTAGAAAAATTGTTATTACCCGCTGCTTGTTTAGCAATATTTACTTTACGATCATCAAAAGATTCTTTTCTAATATACTGCTTCAACATTCCAAAATCGTATTCCGATATTTGTCTGTTGTTACCATATTGGTTTGGGTAATTATTGGGATAATTGTTTGAATTATTGTTAGAATTATTATCTTCATCATCTCTGTCATCTCTATCATGTCCTTGTTTGCCTTGGTTTTTATGTTTGTTCTTTTTTCTGCCATATCCATGACCTTTCCCATTTCCATTATTGCCCGGCCCCCAAGTTGTGCCACTATTCCCGTTATTATACAATTGATTTTCTGTAACGCTTATTTGGCCATTGTAGTTTATATTGATGCTGGTTTCGGTGCCAGGTTTAAAATACAACAACGAATTATAAATTTGTTGTTGCTTTTGATTTCCGAAAAAACCTTTTTTTACTTCGTAAATAGTAACAGTGTGGTTGCCTACTTGCAATGCACCAACATTTACCGTATTGCCATTACCATTGTTGACATTACTTTGGTACTCATTGTTGTTATCAATAGTAACCACAAAACGATTTTGAGAAGATGAGTTTACAACCAACGCACTATTTTGATTGTTGTTGTAAATACCAGTATTGTTGGTACTGTTTCCTCTGCCGTATTGCTCATCATCGTTTCTGTTGTTGTCATCGTTTCTATATTGTGCGAACGATGTAGCAAAAAGAACTGTAGCAAATAAAGATGTAATAATTTTTTTCATAGCTGTAAAATTTAATTGTGAATAAATGCAATCAATTAATTAATTGCTTTGTCTTGTATGTTCAAATGATATGCCATGTACCAAATAATTGGCTAAGGGAATGTTAAAGAAAATAATGCGATATTTTTTTATTTTTTATTTTTTTAAAGCTTCGCTTTGCGAAGAACTTATAGCCACAATGGCTTTAAGACACTAAGTTTAAAAATGCTTCTCATTTTTTGGTCTTTGACATACATTGTACTTTTTATTTTTGTTAACAATAATTTAAAATAATAATTGAGCTTTCCTTATAAACCGTTGACGGGGTTTGCAATCGCCATCACGGTTTTGAGAGTTTTCTTTATGAAACAAATAAAAAGCGGAGCTTTTCCTTCGTGGCTTAGCGACTTTGTGGCAAACCCTATTTTTGCCAAGCAAAAACCTTCCCACCTTCTTTAATAAAAAACGACTTACCGACTTCTCGGCAAAAAAACTTTTCCGTCTCTGGAGAAGCAAATCATATTTATGTATTTTCACCTAACAACGCATCTAATAAATAACACATAAACTTTAACCCAAATAAACCACTGTTCAATAACAATTTGTATCTTGTAATTAAAATAAA
>JAYSOC010000593.1:0-2679 GCA_043723285.1 Ferruginibacter sp.
TGGATCTACCAACGTTCCAACAATCATAGCCACAGGCAGTGCTTGCTCCATCGGAAAACCATAAACTGTAATGGCTAATACTTCGCCAATGTAGCCGCCATTGGGTATTCCGCCTTCTACCACAGAAACTATAATGGTAATGCCCAATGCAATTAATAATGTTTGAGGGTTAGTAAAATCTTTTCCAAAAATGGTAAAGAGCACTGCAATTTTTATGATAGATGACATAGCAGAACCATCTTTATGCAATGGCGCACCTAACGGAATGGCTACATTTTTTATATAATTTGGAATCATCATTTTTTCTGCCGCATCAAGGTTTGCAGGTATGGTAGCAATACTGCTGCATGTACCCAAAGCTGTTAATGATGGTGTAATATTATTTTTCCAAAAATGTAATAACCCATTTTTACCAGCTGCAAAAAAAGCATACAAACTAAAAAATGCTACAAAATAAAATGTGCCCACACCATAATAAATACCCAAAGGTTTTGCATACGCACCAAACAATTGTGGCCCAAAAATTCCCACTTGGTTTGCAAAATATGCACCCAATCCAATTGGAGCAGCTTTCATAATAATGTGCAGCAATTGTTTCATAACCTCATTGCCCGAGTTTAAAAAGTTTCTAAAGCCTTCTCCTTTTTCTTTTGCACGCAAGCTTGCAAAGCCTATTAAAAAAGAAAATAAAATAAGAGCAAGCATACTTTTTCGAGATAATAATTCAAAAAAATCATTAGCCGTAAGCAGTTGAGTAATTTGATTTCCGGCACTTATGGTTTGCGTATTTTCAACTGGAATAACAGCAGTAACAAAGTTTTGATGAATAGGAAAAACCAACACACCCAGCATCATCACAATAGAAGAAACAATTACAGTAAATAAAAATACACCAATTATAATCGCAAATAATTTACCCAGTTTTTCCGATTTTTCAAGCCCAGCAATAGATGATGAAATGGTAAAAAATATTAAAGGAATAATGGCAGTAAAAAGTAGATTCAAAAAAATATCTCCCAAGGGTTTTAATATTTCTACTTTTTTGCCAAAAATTAAACCAACGATGCTGCCAATAATAATGCCGCCCAAAAGCAATAAAATGCTGCTGTAATTTTTTAAAATATTATTGGGTTGTAGTTTATTTTGCGGCATCTAAAAAAGTTTACAGTAAATATAAACGATACAATTGGGCAAATTCATTTTTAGCTAAAAATAATTAGCTCATACAGTATGTGCAAAATGCCATACACTCGAAAATGCACCAACAACAGCAATACCATTTTTAAATCGCAGTTTTTCCAAATGCAAATCGTCAATATCGTTTTGCAAAACTTTTCGGTGAAAAGGATTCATCGTTCCACCTTTTATACCAGCAGGCACAGATGGATCGTACTGAAAATGTGGGTCCACAATTGTGCCACGTGGGTACATAATACCAGGCGTGCCTTGCCCACGTATATCCAACTCCTGCGGGTGCTCTAGCCCAAGCGTATGCCCAAACTCGTGCGCAGCCGTACTCGAATTATTAAGCAAATTATCCAATTGAAAATAACCCGTATTACTATTTATACCATCTACAAAAGAAATATTACCACTTGCTTTTTCTTCTATCCTAAAATAATTATTCAGCGGATTTGTGTTTGCATTTACATCTGCCTGTGTAAGATTGGGTGTGTAAATGCCCACTACCGAAAGTATAAATTTGTATCGCCTATTATTTATCGTAACATAACCATCAGCAATATTCCAATGCGCATAAATATCTTTTGCAATCTCATAACTCAATGCATCGTTTGCCGCATTGCCATAAAAATATAGCATAGCATCTATAGTAAGCGTATTTGTGTTGTTGTTTATTTCTGCAATTCCCATGGTTAAATGTTATATTTTGTATAACACAAATTGAAGTTAGTATAAAAATAGTTTTGAAATTACTTTTTTGTTTTGGGGCTGTGGGCGAAAAATTCTTTGTTGGGCATTTGCTCGGGCTATCCGTTGCAATCTTTTTTGTTCGTTCCTCACAAAAAAGGATTTCCACTTCTATCCCGCAGCTCGTCAGCAGAAGAACTTTTTTCAGCTTTTATTGTGCAATAGATTGAAACGGATGAATGCAAAAAGACAAATACCAAGGCATAAAAAAATTAAAGATTATAAGCTTGGTTTACTCGCTTAATTAAAAATTTTATTCGCCAATAGCATGTATGTTGAAATAATAATTTTCTAATTAATCGCAACATATAATTACGCCATACATATTACATTATTAGTTCAAGTTTTGGCTCAATGTTATAGTTATAGTAAGATACTTGATGCTTTTTATTTATTCCAATAATTATTTGTATTTTTCCGCTCTAAAAACCCCTTTACCATGTTAAAACGAATAGCACTATCAACAATTTTTGTAGCAAGTATTTTTACAACAACATTTGCGCAAAGAGTTACACCATGTGGTTACATCATACCACCAAGGTCTTTAAAAAATTCTTTTCAATCTACCTACGAAGCCAAACAAGTTGTAAACACAATGCTCGATGTAATACAATGGAAAGAAAATTTTAATTTAAAAGAACAAAACGGCATTCAAAATGCGTACGCCACAATATCCAACAACCAGCGTTGGATTGTATATGATAATAATTTTTTAGAAGATATAGATTCGTATGCAAAAACAAAATGGGC
>JAYSOC010000594.1:0-2678 GCA_043723285.1 Ferruginibacter sp.
GTTTGAATACGATGGACATTTAATAAATCTTTTAGATACACCAGGGCATAAAGATTTTGCTGAAGATACTTTTCGTACACTTACTGCGGTAGATAGTGTGGTGTTGGTAATAGATTCTGTAAATGGAGTAGAGCCTCAAACAAGAAGGTTGATGGAAGTAATTGCCATGCGTAAAACGCCGGTAATTGTTTTCATAAACAAAATGGACAGAGATGGTAAAAACCGATTCGATTTATTAGAAGAAATAGAAAACGAATTAAAAATACAATTGCACCCTATGACGGTGCCCATAAATAGTGGAAAAGATTTTAAAGGGGTGTATGATTTGCATAAAAAAAGTTTGGTATTGTTTACAGCAGGTACAAAAGCAAACGATGAAGCGGTAGTAGAAATTACCGACCTCAACGATAAAATATTGGATGCAAAAATTGGTGAAAAAGATGCCAACACATTAAGAGAAGATGTAGAATTGATAGATGGTGTGTATGGTGAATTGAATAATGAAGATTATTTAAGTGGCAATGTAGCGCCCGTATTTTTTGGTAGCGCTGTAAATAATTTTGGTGTAAAAGAAATGCTAGATACCTTCGTACGCATAGCGCCCACACCACGCCCACGCCATACTACCACAAGAGATATTTTACCAGAAGAAGAAAAATTTAGTGGATTTATTTTTAAGATACATGCCAATTTAGATCCCAAGCATAGAGATAGAATTGCATTCCTTCGTGTGTGCAGTGGTAGGTTTGCACGCCACACATATTACAACCATGTGCGCTTAGAAAAAGATATGCGCTTTACCAATCCATACAGTTTTTTGGCACGCCAAAAAGATGTAATTGAAGAGGCATACCCTGGCGATGTAGTAGGTTTATTTGATACAGGGAATTTTAAAATCGGTGATACATTGACTGAGGGGGAAAATTTTTATTTTACTGGTATTCCGAGTTTTTCGCCAGAGATATTTAAGGAAGTGGTAAACAAAGATCCGCTAAAAACAAAACAATTAGAAAAAGGCTTGAACCAATTAACGGATGAAGGTGTAGCGCAATTGTTCACACAATTTGGTGGCAATAAAAAAATAATTGGTTGCGTAGGAGAATTGCAGTTTGAAGTAATACAATATCGTTTGCTACAAGAGTACGGCGCATCTGTACAAATGAATAGTTTGCCATTTTTTAAAGCATGTTGGCTTACGGCAAAAGACCCTAAAAAACTAGAAGACTTTACCAAATACAAGCAAGCCAATATTGCCGAAGATAAAGATGGCAATGTGGTTTACCTGGCCCAAAGCGAGTGGTTTTTAAATACTGAAATTTCTAATAATCCTGAAGTGATTTTCCATTTTACAAGTGAGATGAACAAGGTAGCCTCCTAAATCCCTCGAAGGGGGACTTTTGAAGCTCGAAATTAATTGGATAGTTTATTTTTATTGAGGGATGTGAATTAAAATTCATTATTACATCGGCAATAAAGTTCCCTTAATGGCATCTCGTAAAGCTGTGGGCACTTTTTGTTCATCTGCATACTCATTCCATTTATTTACCACTTCACTTACTTGTGTAAATATTTGTGCAGCCTTTTTTATACTCAACAATTTTGCTACTGCTAATAAATCATCTTTGTTAATATTTTCTCTTTTTCCATGTACGCTTAATGATTGTTTGCTCACCCATGGGCTTGCAGGCCTGTAAGCATGGCATACATCATACGCAGGGGAGAGTTTCCACTCTGCTTGTTCATTCATCATAAAAGCAAAGTTTTTGGTATGATCATCGCAATTGCGCCCCATTACATTGAGCAACATGCGGCGGTATAGTTGCTCATGTTGTGGGTAGGGCAGGTTGAGTATACGCATTGTCTCAAATAATTGTTCGTAACTATACAAACCCACATCATTAAAATCGTAATGCTGCATGGCACAAAATGTTTGCACATGCAGCTTGGTATTTTCTGTTGGTCTATCAAAACGACGAGTCATAAAATGTGCTCTGTTGTTTTCTTCAAAAAGCTTGCATTCCATCATTTCTATTCCACAATCAATGGCCATTTTATAGTACGCCATCTCTACTCTTCCATATCCATTGCTTGCGCCAAATTGTTCATCATCCACACCATCAAATTTTATGAGCCAATGGTTAAATCCTGTAGGGGCATCTGTTTGTCCGCTTTTTACTTCTTTGGTAAGTGGGTTGTATGCAATAATGGCTTTGGCTCTTGCGCCACCAGCACTTGTGCCTATCTTTAAAATATCTGCCATTGCTTTTTCTTCTTCGGCAGATAAACTAGCAGCAAATGTTTTTCTTTCACTTAAAATATCTTGTGCTATCTGCACCATGCTTCCTATTTCTACCTTGGTGCTATTGTTGGCTGTTGGTGGGTTTACAGGATTAAATTCTAATGCGCCCATGCCTCGTTTGCCAATAAAGCAAAGTGTTTCTACAGGGTCTAAACTACCGGTAGGTCGTCCATTTTTTGTAAGCCAATTATTTATTAATGCATTGCCATATTTATCGGGTAGTACATCTGCCAATAAGCCTGGCATGCCTTTAAAAGTATTGCTGCCAGCTAATTCTGGAAAAGAAAATATTTTACCTTTAACATTATGTGCAGCCATTTTTATGGGAGCAATATCGTAGCCAGTTTTTAAAAAAGAATCTTCAAATTCAATAAACGCT
>JAYSOC010000595.1:0-2675 GCA_043723285.1 Ferruginibacter sp.
GATATTTCACTTTACAAAAATGTAAACATTGTCGGCTTAATGGGTATGGCTACTTTTACCGATGATAAAGAAAAAGTGAAAAGAGAGTTTGAGCATTTATACAAAATATATTTACACTTTGCTTCTCAAAAAAATATTATTCTTACCACACTTAGCATGGGCATGAGCGATGATTATGCATTGGCAATAAGTTGTGGTAGTAATATGGTAAGGATTGGGAGTTTGTTATTTGGCAGGCGATGATTTTTTTCTGAAATATTTTTTGCCGAGGAGTCGGGAAGACGTTATTGAAAAATGAAAGACGGGAATTTAAATTCTTCGAATTTGATCAAGAAAATTAAGTGAAAATTTATTAAAAAACTCTTTGAATAATACTACGTTAGAATATAGTTTCATTCAAAGAGTTTGATCCAGTTATTATTTCTTAGATGCTGCCGTAGGTTTCTTTGGCGCTTCAGGTTTTTTAAATTCCACAAGCTCTACATCAAATTGCAACACAGCATTTGCAGGTACTGTACCAGAGCCATTTGCACCATAAGCGATAGCGCTTGGTAATATAAATTTAGCCTTAGTTCCTTTTTTCAATAATACTACGCCTTCGTCCCATCCTCTTATTACCTGCCCTTTTCCTAATGTAAATTTGAAAGGAGATACATGACTGAAAGCACTGTCAACATTGCTATCAAACTTTTTTCCATCTAAAAACATACCAGTATAATTCATGGTTACTTCATCGCCACTTGTAGGTTTATTGCCAGCACCTTCTTTTGTAATTACATAATACAAACCAGAATTTGTTTTAACAGCTTTTAAGTTATTTGCTTTTAAAAATGCTTTTATTTCATTGTCCTGTTTTTCTACCAATTGCTTTGCAACTAAAGCAGGATCTGTAACATCTAAAACTTCTACATCAATTTTTAGTATCGTATTTGCTGGTATTGTATCATTTGGCCAAATGCCAAATTTGTTACTTCCAAATCCGTATTTACTTGGTACAAATATTTTTCCTTTGCCGCCTTTTTTAAATTGTTGAATAGCTTCATCCCAACCAGCCACCAATTTGCCCTGCCCTACAACTATTTTCATAGGATTCATATGATGATAAGTAGTATCTAAATTACTATCAAATTTTGTTCCGCTAAGCGATAGTTTTTCATAATTCATAGAAACTTCAAACCCTGTTTTTATTAAATCTCCAGTACCAGTACTTTCAATTACAACATACACACCCGATGGTAATTTTTTCGTATTCTTAATATTATTTTTTGCAAAATATGCAAGCATTTCTTGGTCTTCTTTTTCTGCCAATTGCTTTGCCGCAGTGGCAACGTCTATCGCATCTAAAATTTCAACATCAATTTTTATGATACAGTTAGATGGTATGCTGTCATTTGGTCTTAACCCAAATTTATTACTGCCGTATGCATATTTGCTTGGTATAAATATTTTTCCTTTGCCGCCTTTTTTAAATTGTTGAATACCTTCTTCCCATCCCGTCATTAATTGACGCTGACCAATATTTACCTTCATTGGAGTTACATGATGAAAAGTTGTGTCTATATTGCTATCAAACTTGGTTTCACTAATCGATGAATTTTCATAATTCATAGAAACTTCATAACCAGGTTTTATTAAATCGCCAGTGCCAGCATTTTCTATTACAACATATACGCCCGATGGTAATTTTTTGTTATTCGTTATATTGTTTTTAGCAAAATAAGCAAGCATTTCTTGGTCTTGCTTTTTATCTAAAATCGCTTGTTGTTTTTGCATTAATAATTGCGCTTGCTGTTGCTTTTTAAATGCAGCTTGCTGCTTTGCAAATGCTTCCACATTTTTTTTATAATCGTCCTGTAATTTTTTTATTTGAGCAGGCGTTTTAATTCCATACACAGCAATATTGTACAAAACTACTTCACCAGCAACTAAGCCTTTGCGTTGCGCTTGTGGCACCCTGTAAAATGAATCTTGCGGTATGCGTACTACTACACTATCACCCTCGTGCAACAAACCTATTACCTCCATCACATCTCCATTATATTTTGGTTTTTGCATGGGAAAATTTACTGGAGCATTTACACCTTTGTTAAAACTTCTTGTATCAAAAAGTGTTTGACCACTACAAGTGCTTTTTATAATCATGGTCATAAAATCTCCAATTTTAGCCGTTTGTGTGCTAGCTCCTTTTTTTGCATAACGATATTCGATACCGCTTTGTAATTTTATAAATTGTGCTTTTGAAGTAACAACGAAAGTTGTAAAAATGAAAACGAAGAGAAATTTTTGCATCATTGTTTTTTAGTTTTGTATTTTGGTTTCAAAGTTAATAGGATTGCTTTAAAATTTGAAAGTATTTTTAATAATAAGGGGTGTCAGCTTTAATGAGATACCTTTTATTTGAAAGCCTGTAATGAAAGCTGACACCCCTGACAAGAATTTCAAATGTGTTCTTTAGCCAATATTTAGCTACAATATGTTAAAATATGATTAGGCAATATGCAAATTCATATATTTTTACATCAATATCAAAAGAGTATTTTAACTTTATAATATGGCAACGCATTTTGACAAAGAAAGACACCGCAAAGCATTCATATACACCACAGTTATTTGTTGTGTATTATTAATTGCATTTATTTTTATAAGTTGGACCACGCTTCCACCTGCACCACCAC
>JAYSOC010000596.1:0-6630 GCA_043723285.1 Ferruginibacter sp.
GTAATGTGGATGGTACACATATTGCTGAAACATGTAAGAAAATTAAAGCAGAAGAAACGCTTTTTTTAATAGCCAGCAAAACATTTACTACACAAGAAACCATGACCAATGCGCACTCTGCAAGAGAATGGTTTTTAGCAAATGGTGGAAAAAATGAAGACATAGCCAAGCATTTTGTAGCATTGAGTACAAATAAAATTGATGTAGAAAAATTTGGTATTGACCCACAAAATATGTTTGTGTTTTGGGATTGGGTGGGTGGCCGTTATAGTTTATGGAGCGCTATTGGTTTAAGTATTGCACTTACTATTGGCTATGACAATTTTGAACAAATGCTTAAAGGTGCACATACTACAGATGTTCATTTTGCAGAAACAATTTTTGAAAAAAACATTCCTGTGTTGATGGCGCTCATTGGTATTTGGTATAGAAATTTTTATGGCACTTCGTCAGAAGCTATTTTGCCTTACGACCAATACCTGCATCGATTTGCAGCTTATTTTCAACAAGGCAATATGGAGAGCAATGGAAAATATGTAGATAGAAATGGCAACAAAGTAACTTACCAAACAGGTCCAGTAATTTGGGGAGAACCGGGTACCAATGGGCAACATGCATTTTACCAACTCATACACCAAGGCACCGAAATTATCCCTGTAGATTTTATTGCTGCGGCAAATAGCCTCAACCCTATTGGAGATCATCAAATGAAATTGATGAGTAATTATTTTGCACAATCAGAAGCATTAATGAATGGTTCTGCAAATGATAATCCATACCGAGTTTTTGAAGGCAATAGACCTAGCAATTCTTTCTTAATAAATAAAATTACACCGTATTCGCTTGGGCAATTAATTGCTTTTTATGAGCATAAAATTTTTGCACAAGGCGTTATTTGGAACATTTATAGTTTTGACCAATGGGGTGTAGAATTGGGTAAAAAACTAGCGGTAAATATTCAAACAGAATTGATAAATGAAGATGAAATAACAAGCCATGATAGCAGTACCAATGGCTTAATAAATGCATATAAGAAAATGCATGTGGCGAAAAACTGATTTTATACTTTCTATGATAATTAAAAATGGTTGTCAAATTTGACAACCATTTTTATTAATTTATTATTCAGACACCGGTGTTTCTTCAGCTACAGGTTCGGCTGCTACTTCCTCCGCAGGTTTATCTTTATGTAATTTACCTAAGTCATTACCCGATTTTTTCTTGATAATTCGTGGTGCAAGCATTACCTGCATACGCTTCCCTTCTAGCTTTGGTAAGCCTTCTAGGGCACTCACATCTTTCAATGCATCTGCAAATTTTAATAATAACAACTCTCCTCTTTCTTTAAACATAATGGCACGTCCTTTAAATTGCACGTGTGCTTTTACTTTATTGCCATCTTCCAAAAATTTCTCAGCATGCTTTACTTTAAAATCAAAATCATGATCGTCTGTATTTGGCGTAAAACGAATTTCTTTTACTTCACTCGTTTTGGCCTTAGCCTTCATTTCTTTTTTCTTCTTCTTTTCTTCGTAGAGGAATTTGTTGTAGTCTATAATTCTACAAACTGGCGGCGTAGCTCCTGGAGAAATTTCTACTAAATCTAAACCCTGCTCTTTTGCAAAACCATTGGCTTCGAAAAGTGAATAAATACCGGGTTCGATGTTCTCACCAACCAAGCGCACTTCTGTGGCTTTTATCATGTGGTTGGTACGATGCTCTTGTTGCTGCTCTTTTTTAAAGCGAGGATTAAACGCTCCTCTGGGCGGCCGTGGTGGAAATGCCATTTATTTATTTTGGTGATTGATTTATTTTAAAATTTTTATAAAAGCAACTATTAATCCCCCAACTGATATTATTGTTGCCATTAACCATATCATATTAGAATTCAAACGCTTCTCAATTTCAAGTTGAAGTTTTAGTATATCTTCCTTCGTAGATAAAGTATTTTTTTCTTTCTCAAATTTATTATCAATAATTTCTTCAATTTCTTGTACTACGGTTTTAGCATCAGCATCATTTTTGAAATGCTTGTGTAAAACTTCATAAATTTTGAATGATTGTGTTACTGTCATACTTTTTCAAAAATACGTTATTATATTCTATTTCTTATTTCTAGTGCTAAATTACTAATAAATTCATCTAATTGTATTACCCCTTGGTCACCTAAACCTTGTTTACGTACTGCTACTGCATTATTTTCTATCTCTTTTTCGCCAAAAACGAGCATATACGGCACTTTAGCCAATTCTGTATCACGTATCTTCTTACCTATTTTTTCGTTTCTGTCGTCTATTTCGGCACGAATACCTGCTGCTTTTAATTTTTTCAACACCACCTCACCGTAGTCCATAAACTTATCGCTTATTGGTAATATTTTTACCTGCAAAGGAGCAAGCCATGTTGGAAATTTACCCGCATAATGCTCTAACAAAAAGCCAATAAAACGCTCATGTGTTCCCAATGGCGCACGGTGAATGATTAATGGAATTTCTGGTTCATTATTTTTATTGGTAAAAGAAAGTTTGAAACTTCTGCTTTGTGCAAAATCTACTTGGTTGGTTGCCAAGGTAAATTCACGACCAATTACGCTCCAAATTTGTACATCAATTTTTGGACCATAAAAAGCACCTTCACCTTTTACTTCTACAAATGGAACATTGTTTTCTATCAATACATTTCTTACCAATTCTTCGGTTTCTAACCAAAGCTCTGGTTCGTTTACATATTTTTCGCCCAACTTTGCTGGGTCGTGCAAACTCAAGCGCATCACATATTTTTCTATCCCAAATATTTTAAAATATTTAAGATACATATCATTTACGGCTTTAAATTCTTGCGCAAATTGTTCTTTGCTACAATAAATATGTGCATCGTTCATGTGCAAACAACGTACACGCATCAACCCAAATAATTCTCCACTTTGCTCATAACGATAACAAGTACCATACTCTGCAAGCCTGTATGGCAGGTCTTTGTAGCTCTTTGGCTCCGCATCGTATATTTTATGATGATGCGGACAGTTCATGGCTTTTAAATAATATTTTGTACCATCTAACTCCATTGGTGGATACATGCTATCTGCATAATAAGGCAAATGCCCACTCGTTAAATACAAATTTTCTTTAGCAATATGTGGTGTAACTACACGTTTGTAACCAGCAGCTTCTTCCGTTTCTTTTGCCAATCTTTCTAGCTCTTCTATGATAATAGTTCCATTGGGCATCCACAAAACCAAGCCTTGTCCAATATCGTCATCCATGGTGTAAATGCTCAATTCTTTCCCTAGTTTACGATGGTCTCTTTTCTTTGCTTCTTCTAGCATCAACAAATGCTCATCCAATTCTTTTTGGTTGGGAAAAGAAATGCCATACACACGGGTGAGTTGTTTATTTTTTTCATCGCCCTTCCAAAAAGCACCAGATACACTTGTCAATTTTATACCTTTTATAAAACTTGTATTTGGAATATGCGGACCACGACATAAATCGGTAAAATCGCCTTGTGAATATAAAGTAATGCCTCCATCTTCCAGATTACTCAACAAATCTAATTTGTACTCATCGCCTTTTTCTGTAAAATAATTTACCGCATCTGCCTTGCTTATTTCTTTTCTTTCAAATGCACTATTCTTCTTCGCCAATTCTGCCATTTTCTTCTCTACAGCTACCAAACCTTCTTCGGTAAGTACATTATCTCCCAAATCCATATCGTAATAAAACCCTGCTTCCACCGCTGGTCCTACCCAAAATTTTACTTCGGGATACAAAGATTGTACTGCTTCTGCCATTAAATGTGCTGTAGAATGGCGGAAAGTTGACTTTGCCTCTGCATCGTCCCAGGTTAATAATTTTAACGAAGCATCATCGTTTATAGCACGGGTTGCATCCCATACTTCTCCGTTAATACTTGCTGCTAGCACCTTTCGTGCTAGTCCTTCGCTAATAGATTTTGCAACATCCATAGCACTTGCGCCTTTTTCGTATTCTCTTACGGAACCATCTGGCAGAGTTATCTTTATCATTATTCTTTTTTCCTATACTTTTATGAACGGCAAATTTAACGAAGTCTTTGCTATTATGAAAGCCTAAATAATACTTACTTGCAATTATAAAAATATAATTTTGCATAAACAATTTACAAATGAATAGAATTTTAATAATTGCTTTACTCATATTTAATGTAAACATTGGCTTTTCTCAAAACTTTACTGGTCAATGGAAAGGCGAATTTGTTGACAATAGTTCCATTGCATCGTGGGGTAGCAACCGATGTGATTATGTGATAGATTTAGAGATAAATGGAAACAATGTATCTGGCTATTCTTATACCTATTTTACAGAAGATGGAAAAAAATATTACACTATTTGTAAGCTTGATGGTTTTTTGGATAAAAAAAGAAAATATATAGAAGTAAAAGAAACGATAAGAACCAAAACAAATGTGCCAATAGATGTAACTAATAGTTTTCAACTACATAAGTTATACTGGCACAAAGAAGGCGATAATGAAATACTTCAAGGTAAATGGATTCCTGCGCCAGGGCAAGGAAATAAAGGAACTGGTTTTGGCACTACTTTATTATCAAAACGTTTGCTAAGCGAAATATCGCCACTTGCTAAAAAATTAAATTCAAAAAAAGACCCTAATGATTCTCCTGAAAAATCTTTGCTGGGAATGAACAAACCAAAAGCTGTTATTAAAACTCCTACAAAAATAAATCTACCTATAGTAAAAGTAACGCCGAAAAATGTAATAAAACCAATTATAAAAACGGCGGCAAAAACGCTTACAAAAACACCTGCAATTATTACTAAAAAAGATACTACTACAAAACCTAATATTATTGCAAAAGTATTAACTCCGAAAATATTACCTACAGGTTTTGAAAAAAGAAGCAATAATATTTTACAAACAGTAAATGTAGAAAATGAAACTGTAAAAATAGAATTATACGATAATGGAGATATTGATGGTGATAGTGTTTCTTTATTTTATAATGGGAAAGTATTGTTGGCACATAAAAAACTAACTACACAATCAATAACGTTAGAGTTGCCAGTAAATAATGATGAGGTAAATGAATTGGTAATGTATGCCGACAACCTTGGCACTATACCACCAAATACAGCATTGATGATTGTAACCGACGGAAATAAACGCTACGAAGTACGTGTAACATCAGACCTTAAAAAAAGTGGAACGATACGGTTTGTGCATAAAAAAAAGGAGTAAGAAATTGTTACTTCAATCAATTAGGATTTTATTTTTACAATAAAATCTTAAAAAGCAAACAATAGCTTAGGTTCATTTGCAATAATGTCTTTTAAAGCATCATACAAAATATCCAAATCCTCCTGCGTGTTAAAAACCTGTATGCTAAAACGCAAATAAACTTTATCATTATGAGGCATTACAGGAATTTCTATTTTGTATTTATTAAACAACAATGCTTTTAAATCAAGTCCATCATTTGTATTTATAGGAATGCTAAACATTTGCCCAATAAAATCTTTTGTAATTGGGCTTATAGGTTGCGTGTTTAATAAATCGCAAAAATGTTTTGCATTGCTCATTACTATTTCATTACAAGCCGCTCTATTTGCATCCCAATTATTTTCTTTCATAAATTGTATAGATGCAGGTATGGTTAAGAAAGCGGAAAAGTCCCTAGTACCCTGCATTTGATGATAATCTAAAAACTGCGAATGCGATGGATAAATAGAATCGTAACCCCAACTTATCACTAATGGGTCAAATAAATGTTGCAAACTTTTTTTAACGAATAAAAAAGAACTTCCTTTAGCAGTCATCATCCATTTATGACAAGCGCCTGTATACATATCTACATTTAGCGTTTGCAGGTTTACATCTATTTGCCCGGGTGCATGTGCGCCATCTATAAAAATTAAAATGCCTTTTTCATTTGCATAATCGCAAATATCTTTCACAGGCAGTATAAGACCTGTGGCACTCGTAATATGATCTAAAAAAATAAGTTTTGTATTTTTATTTACACCCGAAAAAAACTCTTGCAAGAAAATTTCTTTGCTGGCAATGGGTAACGTTATTTTTTGTTGCATATATGTTGCTCCTACTTTATTGCAATAATATTTCCAAGTTCTATCGCATGCACCGTATCCTAAATTGGTGGCAAGCACTTCATCTCCTTCCTGCAATTGCAAACTTTTAGCAATAATATTTACGGCATAGCTAGGGTTGGTAACCATTACTACATCATCTGCGTGGCAACCGATATATTTCCCTAAAGCTTCTCTTGTTTCTTGCAAATATTTAATACCATTTATAGTTATAAATTGTACGGGGCTATACTCCAATTCTCTTTGCCATTTTTGGTAATCATCAAAAACAATTTTTGGGCTCGCACCAAAAGAACCAAAATTTAAGAATGTAATAGAAGGGTCTAAGAGAAATTGAGATTTAATATTGTTCATATCTTTCGTGTAATGTCTAAAATCTAATAAATAACCACTTCGCCTTTTTCATTATCTACTTTTACTTTTTGTTCAATATGGCTGTCAATAGTAATACCACAGTAGTCGGGTTGTATAGGCAGTTCTCTATCAAATCTTCTATTTACCAATACGCAAAGTTCTACTTTTTTTGGAC
>JAYSOC010000597.1:0-2664 GCA_043723285.1 Ferruginibacter sp.
CCACTTGGTTATTCTTTTAATTTAGATGGTAGTATGATGTACATGACATTTGCTAGCATGTTTATTGCACAGGCATTTAACATTACGGCTATTACAGGCGATGTATCTCAGCAAATATTAATGCTCCTCGTATTTTTAATTACGAGTAAAGGAATTGCGGGTGTGCCAAGAGCCTCGTTGGTAGTGGTGTTGGCTACTGGTGCATTGTTTGGTATTCCACCAGAAGGTGTTGGATTAATTTTGGCAATAGATGTATTTTGCGATATGGGACGTACCATGACGAATGTATTGGGCAATGCATTGGCTACTGCTGCGGTGAGTAAGTGGGAGGGAGCTTTGGAGCATGGGTAAAAATGTAGTAAATTTGAATATTAAATAAAATATTATGCAGTTTAATCGTATTTCAATCAACCCCAATATAATGACGGGCAAGCCTTGTATTAAGGGAACTAGAATTACAGTCGATTTCATTTTGGATCAATTTGCTGAAGGGGCAACATTTGAATATTTATTGGAAGGTTATTCTCGTATTACAAGAGAAGATATTCAACAGGCACTTCATTATGCGGGTGCAGTATTGTCTAATCAAGATTAGAGAATTATATGAACAAGAATATAACTTTGAATAAAAAATGAATTTATAAAAATTTTATTTTATGACACTGATACATGAAGGATGGATTACAAGAAATAAAGATGTGATGATGGGGAAGCCTTGCATAAAAGGCACTAGGATTACTGTTGAATTAATACTAAAAAAAATAAGTGAAGGGGCAACAGTAGATGTATTAATGGAAGATTATCCAGGGCTTGAAAGAGACGCTATTCTTGCTTGCGTAGATTATGCAAGAGCTATAATGTTACATGATGAAGTAATAGAACTTTCTGCATGATAATAGCTGATGAAAATATATTCAGAGGATTAATTGTAGCACTCCGAAATGAAGGTTATGAAGTGCTTTCTATTTTTGAGTCGTACCGAGGAATGAAGGATTCTTCTATTGCTATGCTTTCCATTGAACCTCCAAGAATAATTTTAACAGAAGACAAAGATTTTGGGAAATTAGTTTTTGAACAAAAGGCCGAAGTTGTCGGTGTTATTTTTTTACGTTTTTTAGATACCGAAAGGAATCTAATCATTAGTAAACTACTTACTTTTTTGCAAAATGAAAATCTTGCTACCTTAAGCGGCAAGTTTGCCACCCTTACCCCAAACAAAATACGAATCACCAATATTTAAATAACTCATTTCATGATAGATTTCATTCTCTTAGAATTTCATTGGACACAATTGCTACAACCACAATGGTACATTGAAAACGGTGGATTGTGGTTTATTGTTTTTGTAATATTTGCAGAAACAGGTTTGTTTGCAGGGTTCTTTT
Organism: Ferruginibacter sp.; assembly: GCA_043723285.1. Lineage (GTDB taxonomy): Bacteria > Bacteroidota > Bacteroidia > Chitinophagales > Chitinophagaceae > Ferruginibacter. Next base: position 1,386 of record JAYSOC010000597.1, read on the forward strand.
TGCCTGGCGATTCGTTGCTCTTTGTAACAGGAATTTATAGCGACGAGTTGATAAAAAGCGGCATCGGATTTAGTGGTGCAGGTTCATTTATAAATTTATTAATATTAGGCATCATTATTTCAGTGGCAGGTATTATTGGAAACTTTGTAGGCTATTGGTTTGGCAAAAAAAGTGGACCATTTTTATTTGAAAGAAAAGATACTTTTTTGTTTAAGAAAAAATATTTGTTGTAAGCAAAAGAATTGTTTGACAAACATGGTGGTGGAGCCGTTGTAATAGCAAGGTTTGCTCCAATATTGAGAACCTTTGCACCAATAGTTGCTGGTATAGTGCAAATGGATAAAAAGAAATTTTCATACTATAATATTGTTGGTTCTGTAGCTTGGGTTTTCTCCATGCTTTTTGCTGGGCATTATTTACAACGGTTTATTTTAAACAAATTTAATTTCGATTTAAAAACGCATTTAGAAGTTATCGTAATAGGAATAGTGGCTGTTACTACTTTACCCATTTTATATAAATTATTTATTAGTAAAACCAAAACGCCTAAACAGTAAAAGAATTTTCTGTATGCAAAAAAATGCTTCTGCTTCAATTTTTAATATTGCTGTGCTTGTAGCAGCGCTTGGTTATTTTGTAGATATTTATGATTTACTCTTGTTTAATATTGTAAGGTTAGACAGTATTAATAATCTTGCATTGGAGCATGGAATTACTTTATCTACAGAGGCAGCAAAATCGCAAGGCGAATTTATTATCAGCATACAAATGATAGGCTTACTTATCGGCGGTATTATTTGGGGCATGCTTGGCGATAAAAAAGGAAGACTAAGTGTATTATTTGGATCCATTATTTTATATAGTGTGGCTAATATTGTAAATGGTTTTGTACAAACTACTAATCAATACGCATTGGTGCGCTTTGTAGCAGGGTTGGGGCTTGCAGGAGAATTGGGTGCCGGCATTACGCTTGTGAGTGAACTGGTATCCAAAGAAAAAAGAGGGTTAAGTACATCGCTTGTGGCTGGTATTGGGTTAACTGGTGCTGTGTTCGCATATTTTATTTCGTTGAAGCTAGACTGGCGTACTTGCTATTTTGTTGGCGGTGGGTTGGGTTTTTGTTTATTGCTTTTAAGAATTTCTGTGTTTGAAAGTGGTATGTATAAAAAAATAACAGAAACGAGTATTATAAGAGGGAATTTCTTTATGTTTTTTACAAATAAAGAACGTTTTTTTAAATATGCAAAAGCTATTTTAATTGGTTTACCTACTTGGTATG
>JAYSOC010000598.1:0-2655 GCA_043723285.1 Ferruginibacter sp.
TTGCTAATGCCCAAATAGAATAGGCTCTGCAAAAATTGAAAAAAGACTTGAATATAAAAAATTAGCATATTAGCACATCAGTTAATTAGCAAATTTTAGAAGGCTTTGCAAAAAAGAATAAAGATTTGAATTTAAAAAATTAGCACATTAGCGCATCAGCTAATTAGCACATTTTAACTAGTATGAGTAATAAACAATATTGGCAAAATTTTGGAGACCTTACACAGTCAGATAGATTTAAAGCATCTACTGAAAAAGAGTTTCAAGAAGAATTACTTCCTATTGAAGAGCTGGAGAGCAAAGGTTTGCTTGATGCAAAAACGCCAAGAAGAGATTTTTTAAAATACCTTGGTTTTAGTACCGCTGCGGCTGCAATAGCTGCGGGTTGCGAAATGCCAGTACGCAAAGCTATTCCTTATTTACAAAGACCAGATAATGTGGTTTTGGGTGTAGCAAATTATTATGCATCTACTTATGTAAATGCTGGAGATGCAATAAGTGTGGTGGTAAAACAAAGAGATGGTCGCCCGATTAAAATAGAAGGAAACGAATTATCTTCTCTTACAAAAGGTGGAACGAGTGCACAATCACAAGCATCGGTTTTAGATTTATACGATCCTACTCGTCTTCGTCATCCATTACAAAAAGTAGGAAACGATTTTAAAGAAATAACGAGTTTCGATAATTTTGATAAACTAGTTGGCGATGCAATAACTGGATTAGCTGGGAAAGCACTCGTATTACTTACATCTACAATACACTCCCCTTCTACATTACAAATTATTTCAGAATTTTTAGCCAAATACCCTGGAAGCCGCCATGTACAATATGATGCGGTAAGTTATAGTGGTATGTTATTGGCAAACGAAGCGGCTTATGGTAAAAAAGCATTGCCGCAATATCGTTTTGATAAAGCAAAAACAATTGTGAGCCTCGGTGCCGATTTTTTAGGCACATGGCTTAGCCCAACAGAATTTAGCAAACAATATTCGGAAAATAAAAAAGTAACTGGAGATAAGCCAGAACTTAGTCGTCATATACATTTTGAAAGTATGATGAGTATGACTGGTAGTAACTCAGATGATCGTTATACACACAAGCCTTCACAAACTGGTGCAGTAGCATTGGCATTGCTTGCAAAATTAGGTGGAGCAGTAACAGCGCCAACTTTTACAGATGCAAGATTAAATAAAGGAATAGAAGAAACAGCAAAACAATTATTGGCTACCAAAGGAAGTGCCTTGGTAGTTTGCGGTAGCAACGATGTAAATATTCAATTGGTAGTAAATGCTATTAACGAAGCAATAGGTGCAAATGGTACAACAATAAACTGGAGTGCAACATCTAATGTGCGCAAAGGTATAGATGCAGACATGGTAAAACTTGCAGCGGATATGGCTGCAGGTACTGTGGGTGGCGTTTTGGTGTACGATTGTAATCCTGTTTACACTTATGCAGATGGAAAAAAATTCGGAGAAGCGTTATCTAAATTGTCATTGAGCGTTTCTTTCAATGTAACAATGGATGAAACAGCTGAGCAATGTAAATATATTATTCCTAGCCATCATTGGTTAGAAAGTTGGGGAGATACAGAAGCCGTTACTGGTCATGTAAGTATAATACAACCTCTGATTAATCCTTTATTTAAAACTCGTCATTTTCAAACATCACTTATTAAATGGAGTAGTGCAGCAGCATTAACTGCAGCACCTGTTGTAGCAAAAGATAGTACGAAAGCATATGTGCCTGGTACAGTATTGGCAGTAACTGATGCGTACGAAAATTATTATAAAACATTTTGGGCTACTAAAACATCTGCATGGGATAAAGCTTTGCAAGATGGTGTGATAGAAACAGGTTCTAACACTATTGCTGGTGCATCATACAACGGAAGCAAATTAGCCGAAGCTGCAGCCAAAATTGGTACAGCAAAATCTGGTGATTATGAAGTGGTATTGTATCAAAAAATAGGAATGGGAACTGGCGCACAGGCAAACAATCCTTGGTTACAAGAATTACCGGATCCTATTACAAAAGTAACTTGGGATAACTACGCAATGGTATCTTCCGCATTGGCAAAAACAATGTTTGGAATAGATGTAGCCAATAAGAACAGCAAAAAAGATGCGGATGATTATGAAGTGCATCCAGAAAAACCGATGTTGAAAATAACGGTGAATGGAAAAGTGCTTGAATTGCCAGCTTTAATTATACCTGGCCTAAATGCTTCTACAGTGGCTATAGCTGTGGGTTATGGTCGTGTAAGTGCAGCCGTAGGAAAAAATAACGAAGAAACGGATGCTATAAATTATGAAAGAATTGGCCGTGCAGCATATCAAGCTGGGCAAAATGCATATCCATTAGTAGGTAATGATGGTACAACTTTTTCTTACAACGCAGTAGCAACAGTTACAAAGAGTGATGCTGATTTGTATCCACTAGCACAAACTCAGGTACATGGTTTTACTGAAGGCAGACCTGTTATTTACGAAACCAATTTAGAAAGTTATCGTAAAGATCCAATGGAAGTGTTGGCAGAGCCAAGGCACGAAATGGAAGAAATAACGCCTGATGGAAAAGAAGATTTTGTAAGAGATGCAACAACATATCCTAATTACGAAAAGCCAGGCATTAAATGGGGAATGAGTATTGATT
>JAYSOC010000599.1:0-2653 GCA_043723285.1 Ferruginibacter sp.
GAAAAATTTAAGAATAATTACCATAATTTATTTTGATGGGTTTTTTAGATGATGGCAGGTAAAACATAGATATATGCAAAATCAAATAAATAGTTTTAAAAATTACCTTTTTCTCCCATAAAAATCATACAATCCCCCCTTATCTTTGCGCCTTTAATAAATGCACAATCTTTTGTGAAGAAAAACTGGTGGAAAATATTGTCCTTCGCACTTCTCATCTACACTGTTGTAGCGGGCTTTTTAACAAAAGTTCCTCGCCTTCCTATTTTAAATGAAACCATACGCAATATGTATTTTCATGTATGCATGTGGATGGCTATGATGGTACTATTTACCATAAGTGTAGTACACAGTATTATTTATCTAAATAAGCAACAGCATGCTTCTGATATTAAAGCATCAAGCTATGCCGCATTAGGTTGCGTATTTGGCATACTCGGTTATATTACAGGTACTGAGTGGGTTTCCGTAACATGGATCACAGATCAAAATCAATCTTTTGCCAGTGTATTAAAAGAACCTAAACTTATTGGTGCTGCCATTGCCTTACTTATTTACGGTGCATACTTTGTATTGCGTGGTTCATTTACCGATATGGATAAACGCTCAAGAGTAAGTGCGGTGTATAATATTTTTGCTTTTGCCATGCTCTTCCCTTCTATATGGATAATACCAAGGCTTGTAGGCAGCTTACACCCTGGTGCACCCGGCAGAGACAGTGGCAACCCAGCATTAGACAAAAACGATATGGACATGGGTATGCGAGCCATTTTTTACCCAGCTGTTATTGGGTGGACATTACTAGGAGTGTGGATAGCTACATTAAAAATTAGAATTCAATTAATAAAAGATAAAAGTTTACTCAATGAAAATGTCGTTTAGTCGTTTCTCGTTTCTCGTTTCTCGTTTTGGAATGTTAATATTGATGTTGTTTTCGTCCATTACGAGTATAGCTCAAACACAATCAGTAGAAATGGCGGATACCATGCGTAGTAACGGAAAAATTTATATTGTAGTAGCTGTATGCCTCACTATTTTAATTGGGCTTTTCGTATATGTATTTTCATTAGATAGAAAAATTTCAAAACTAGAAAAAGAACAATAAAAAAATTAATAAACTTTCATTGTTAATTACCCTACATTTATATAATCAAAAAACTTGTCGGCCGTTAGGCACATAGACAACAAAAACAATTTTATGAGTACAAACCAACATTATAGCTTCTTTCAAAGTGTAGAAAGAAGTTTTGATAAAGCTGCAAAATTTACCAATGTTGCAAATGGTATCTTGGAACAAATTAAAGCATGTAACAGTGTGTTGCAAATGCGTTTTCCAATAAAAAGAGATAATGGTACAATAGAGGTAATAGAAGCGTACCGTGTACAACATAGCCACCACAAAGCGCCATGTAAAGGTGGTATTCGTTTTAGCGACGAAGTAAATCAAGATGAAGTAATGGCATTGGCATCATTAATGACTTACAAATGTGCGATTGTAAATGTACCATTTGGTGGTGGTAAAGGTGGTATTAAAATTAATCCACGCAATTATTCTGAGTACGAATTGGAAAAAATTACACGCCGTTATACAGCAGAATTGGTAAAGAAAAATTTTATTGGTCCTGGTATAGATGTACCAGCACCAGATTATGGAACTGGCTCTAGAGAAATGAGTTGGATAGTAGATACCTATCAATCTTTAAAACCAGGAGAAATAGATGCAGCCGGTTGCGTAACCGGTAAGCCTGTTACACAAGGTGGTGTGCGTGGTCGAACAGAAGCTACAGGCTTGGGCGTATTTTTTGGTATAAGAGAAGTGTGCAACATGCCGGAAGTAATGACAAAGCAAGGGTTAGAAATAGGAATTAAAGGTAAAAGAATAGTTGTGCAAGGGTTAGGAAATGTGGGTTACCATTCTGCAAAATTTTTTAGAGAGAGCGGTGCTATAGTGGTTGGTCTTGCAGAGTACGAAGGTGCTATTTATAATCCTGCTGGTTTGCACGAAGAAGAAGTTTTTCAACATAGAAAAGCTACAGGTTCTATTCTTAATTTCCCTGGTGCTACTAACTTAGCAAAAAATACCGATGCATTGGAATTGGATTGTGATATATTAATACCTGCTGCTTTAGAAAATGTTATTAATGGAGAAAATGCGCCAAGAATAAAAGCAAAAATAATTGGTGAAGCGGCAAATGGGCCTTGTACACCAGAGGCTGATGAAGTATTTCAGCAAAAAGGAATTCTTTGTGTGCCAGATATGTACTTGAATGCAGGTGGTGTAACTGTTAGTTATTTTGAGTGGTTAAAGAACTTAAGCCACGTTCGTTATGGCCGTATGGAAAAACGTTTTACAGAAAATTTAAATGCACATATTCTTGGTCAGATAGAAACACTTACAGGCAAAAAAGTTGAAGATGGAGAGCGAGCTTTTATTATGCACGGTCCAGAAGAAGTAGATTTAGTACATAGTGGTTTGGAAGAATCTATGATTACAGCTACAAGAGAAATTATGGCCATTTGGCATGCAAACCCTGCTATACCCGATATGCGAACGGCGGCTTATGTAAATGCAATAAACAAAGTGGCTACTAGTTATGAAGAGTTGGGAATTTTTCCATAACCGATTTATATTATTTTCAAAGCCTCGAATTTT
>JAYSOC010000600.1:0-17235 GCA_043723285.1 Ferruginibacter sp.
TAAAAGATTTTTTGCCTCGTCCCCATTCGTTAGGGCTTATCATACTTATCATGTAAGAGCCATCGTTGTTTTCGTATAAGTGATAAATGTTTCCAATTATGGGCTGAAAATTTAGTTTGGCACTATACACAATCATGGATAATTCTTTGATGCTTGTAACATCTCTCAATACAAAAATTGGTTATTACAAAGCAGCTGAAATAGCTCAGACAGCGCATAAAGAAGGAATAACACTAAAAGAAATGGCAGTGAAATTAGGTTATGTAACTGCAGAGGAATTTGATGAATGGGTAGTGCCAGCAGAGATGGTGGGGAAGATTTAAAAGAAGTTGAAAGTTGTTGAACATTGTTTGAATAGTTGAAAAGTAAAAGCCGTTTCATTAGTAGAAACGGCTTTTACTTTTACAAAATTTCCTTCCAAGTATGATCTGCCAACAATTGCACTTTTGCATGATGTGTTTTAAAAGATTTTTTGCCTCGTCCCCATTCGTTAGGGCTTATCATGCTTATCATATAAGTGCTATCGTTGTTTTCGTACAAGTGATAAATGTTTCCAATAATGGGTTGAAAATTTAATTTTGCACTATACACAATCATCGATAATTCTTTGCGACTTTGTATTTCTTGTGCCTGCAATGCGAGCAATTCAACTTGCTTTCTTATTTGATCCAGCTGCATATTGGTTTGCTCTTCCATAGCCGTTAAAACCTTGTGCCTTATTACTCCTTCTTGTGTAGGACGAATAACAACACCACTCACACTTGCACTGTAAGGCAACACACTCATTTGCTTATGAAAAAATTCTACATTGGTAAATGCTACTCCATCTTCTTTCGTACCAGTTTGTGTAACTTTTAAATATCCGTTTGGCTGTATTTCGTGCACCACTTCTAATACCACTTCATCGTTTTTTAAAAATTTAATTTCAAAAATGATTGAGCTTACAACTTTGCCACGCACATGTGTAGCAAAATCTTTATCATAAAAATCTTGCGACGTATCATCAATTACAATATCGTACTTGGCACCATAAGAAACGTTTTCTAAAGTTACCCAACTATTATTTATCGTTAAATGATTTTTATCTTCTGCAGCTATTATTTGAAAGTAACCACTCTTTGGTCTATTGCCTTTTTCGTAGGTGCCTTTTTCGGGAAATAATTGCCATGAGGCAATAAAGTTGTATGCTGATGTCATGTAAAATAATGTGATGAAAATTCACGGCTTTACAAACGAAAATAGTATAAAAATAGATTTATATTTTCTTGTGCGTAAAAACAGATTTCATTTTCATTTGAGCAAAATATGGATGGTCGGGATTTACTACTAATTCTTGTTTATAGGGATGAATCAATATATCCATATCCTCAAGAGGTATAGCACCTAATAACATTTCGTTATCCCCTGGTAAAACCATGGCGTCCACCACACATCTTCTATTTTTAAATTTTACTTCAATTGGACCAACTACATTATATTCTACTATACTTCCATCAGCTAATTGACCTTTTCTTTTTTCTAAAATGGGAAGTCCCAATTGCTCCTGTACCGTTTGGTTAATACACATATAAACACTTCCAGTGTCAACCATCATTTTTACAGTCATACGTTTTACTTCTTCTTCACCAATTTTATACCTGCGTACCATTGCTAAATCATCAGCATTAATCAATTCTATATCTGCATAAACTAATCCCATAATAATTGTTTTATCATTTCAAAGGTAATAATTTTCTATATCACAAAAAAAGCCGTTCCAACTAAATGAAACGGCTTTCTAAATATTATTAAACTCTTTCCATCTCTTTTAGAGAGGGCTAGGGTAAGGTTTACATGGCAGCTAATTGCACTTTCTGCTGCAATTCCAATACACTTTCTTTAAACAAAGTATCGGTATCCATTAAATCTTTTACGGTTTGGCAACTATGGATTACAGTAGTATGATCTCTGCCACCAAAATGTTCTCCAATTGTTTTAAGCGAATTTTTTGTAAATGCTTTAGATAGGAACATCGTTATCTGACGAGCCTGTACAATTTCACGTTTACGGGTTTTTTGAAGTAGCTTATCGTAAGCTACATCAAAATATTCGCATACCATTTTTTGGATTGCGTCTATAGTAATCTCCTTTGTAGAAGATTTTACAAAATTTCTTAATACTTTCTTTGCCAATTCTAGGTCTATTTCCCTTTTGTTTAGCGAAGATTGTGCCAATAATGAAATTAATGCTCCTTCTAGCTCACGAACATTAGAATTAATATTATAAGCAATATATTTTACTACTTCACGAGGCATTTCTAAGCCATCGTTTTTCATTTTTATATCTAGTATTTCTATCTTGGTTTCGTAGTCTGGTACTTGTAGGTCTGCACTCAGTCCCCAACGAAAACGGCTCAATAATCTTTCTTGCACGCCTTCTAAATCTTTTGGAGATTTATCGCTAGTAAGAATTAATTGCTTACCGCTTTGATGTAAATGATTAAAAATAGAGAAAAATGCATCTTGAGATTTTTCAGCCCTATTAAAAAACTGAATATCATCTATAATTAATACATCTATCAATTGATAAAAATGTATAAAATCGTTAATGGCATTGTTACGACCATGGTCTATAAACTGATTGATAAATTTTTCTGAGCTTACATATAATACAACCTTATTTGGATTAAGATTTTTCACTTCATTCCCTATAGCTTGTGCCAAATGAGTTTTGCCCAATCCTACACCACCATATATTACTAATGGGTTAAAACTTGTGCCACCTGGTTTTTCGGCTACTGTTTTACCAGCACGACGAGCAACTCTATTGCAATCTCCTTCTATATAAGAATCAAAAGTGTATGCCGAATTTAGCTGCGGGTCTATCTGCATCTTTTTAAGACCCGGTATTACAAACGGGTTCTTAACAGGGTTGTTTATTACTAGCGGAAAATCCATTTCGTTGTTTGAATATGATTTGTATCCATGCCCAGGAATATCGGTAGTGAGTGGCTTGTTTTTACTGTTACCACTATCCACCATTATTCTGTATTCCAATCTTGCTTCTTTACCCAACTCTCTTTTCAGCGTTTTTGCAAGCAATGAAACGTAATGCTCCTCAAGGTACTCATAAAAAAATTGACTTGGTACCTGAATCGTAAGAACTTTGTCTTTTAAATGTACTGGTTTTATTGGTTCGAACCATGTTTTAAAATGTTGCCATTCTACTATGTCTTTGATAATATCTAAACAAGAGGCCCATATTTTATCAAAAGATTTGTCCATTAGTGCTAAAGCAGTTTATATATTTTAAGTTAATTTGTTTGTTTTACTTTTTTGTAAAAAAATGGATTTTGTATCATTTTTTTTGCGGGACAGCGAATATCAAAATAAATTGTTGATAAAAAAAACTTTTTATTCTTTTCATTTTACCATAGGGGGTATTTTAATTGCCAAAAACTTAAAAAATGTATAAGCTTTTTCCTCTAAAACGTATGTTGATATTGATTTTAAAAAAAAACAAAATATTTTTTTGTGTCAAAACAAAATATTTTTAATTTTTCTAAATATTTTTGTTTTGCGTGTGGATAAGCTAATTTTTTAAGCATTTTATCCCCACAGCAAAATGATTTATTTTTTTAAATTTAGCCTCATTCATTTGTAAAAGAAATTACACCTATTTTTGAAGCTAAAATAAAACCATTATGAGCTACGAACTTACAGGAAAATTAATTGCAAAATACGATACTATTCAGCGTACCGAAACCTTTAAAGTGAGGGAATTTGCATTAGAAAAAACAGACGATATTGGCGGAAGAACAATTGTAAACTACGTTAAATTTCAGTGTGTGCAAGACAAAACAGAAATAGTAGATAAGGTAAATATTGGCGATAATGTAAAAGTTTACTTCAATATAAAAGGTACTAAATGGGAAAAAGATGGAAAAACAAGTTACTTTACAAATTTAGATGCATGGAGAATAGAGCAAATATTAAATCCTGCGCAAGCTCAACAGAGTAATGATACAAGCACAATGGAGCCATTAGATAATTTTACGAGCAATGAAGTGGCGGATGATTTACCTTTTTAATAATTAGCTAATATGCTGATGTGCTAATTTGCTAATGAAAACAACATTCCAAGATAAGTACTTGGCTGAAAAATATGCAACAAAAAATTACACTCAAACTTTTGCCTGCTGAGGCAGCAGATGAGGCTATTGTAAAAAAATACATAGCCTCATCTGCAAAAAAGAAATTATCGGCCATTTCTGGCTATACAATTCTCAAAAAATCTATTGATGCAAGGGGTAAAACCATTTATATAAACCTTACGGTAAATGCTTTTATTGATGAACCTTTTGGGCAGTTGGCAGTTAGCAGTGGGCAATTTGCAAAAGCCAGTTTTCAGTTTGCAAATGTGGAGAAAGCAACAAAGTCGGTTATTATCATTGGTGCTGGGCCAGCTGGTATTTTTGCTGCGCTGAAGTTGTTAGAGAAAGGCATAAAACCCATTATTCTCGAACGTGGAAAAGATATAAGAGCCAGAAGACGTGATTTGGCTAAACTTAATAAAGAAGGCATTGTAAACCCCGAGAGTAATTATTGTTTTGGCGAAGGTGGTGCTGGAACTTACAGTGATGGAAAATTATATACACGCAGCAACAAGCGTGGAGATATAGATCGTATTTTACAACTTTTTATACATTTTGGCGCACCAGAAAATATTGCTTCGGATGCACACCCCCATATAGGTACAAATAAATTGCCACAAATTATAATTGCCATGCATGAGCAAATAAGACAAAGCGGAGGACAAGTTTTATTTGAAAAAAAAGTGGTAGATTTTATAATTGATAAAGAAAAAATTGTAGCAGTAAAAACGGCTGATGATGATTCATTTTCTGCTAATGCATATATTTTAGCTACAGGACATAGTGCAAGAGATATGTTTGAATTACTTCATGCAAAAAATATTTTGATAGAACCCAAACCCTTTGCCCTAGGCGTTCGTGTAGAACATCCACAAAATTTAATAGATAAAATGCAATACCATTGCAGCACAGAAAGAAATGAGCATTTGCCACCGGCATCGTACAGTTTAGTGCAGCAAGTAAATGGAAGAGGTGTATTTTCTTTTTGTATGTGCCCGGGAGGTATTATTGCACCAGCTGCTACAGATGCAGGAGAGTTGGTGGTAAATGGTTGGAGCCCATCTAAAAGAAATAATCCTTTTGCAAATAGCGGCATGGTAGTGCAAGTAGAGTTAGCTGATGCAGTAAAAGCACTTTGTTTAGAAGGTTTAGGTAGTGTAGAAAGTTTAGAAAATGACCCATTAATTTTCATGAAATTTCAAAAATTAATAGAGCAAAAAGCGTTTGCGGCAGGCGGAGGAAATTTCGCTGCTCCAGCACAAAGAATGCAAGATTTTGTACACAAAAAATTATCATCAACATTACCAATTAATTCTTACCTGCCAGGATTAACCTCTGTAAAATTAGATACCGTTTTACCAGCATTTATTTATGATGCACTTGCCGAAGCGTTTAAAATGTTTGGCAAAAAACTAAAAGGATATTTTACAAACGAAGCAGTAGTAGTTGCAGTAGAAAGCCGAACATCAAGCCCTGTGCGTATTCCACGCAATGTAGATAATTTGCAACATCCTCAAATTAAAAATTTATACCCTTGCGGCGAAGGTGCTGGCTATGCTGGTGGTATTGTGAGTGCGGCTATGGATGGGGAGAGGGTGGCGGTTACAATTGTTGAAGGTTGAAGGTTTGCGGGTTACGGGGTTTTTATGAGTTGTGTGCAGTTATAATTTTGCGCAGCAAAATATCTCACTGCCTTATTTTTTTAGAAAACGCCTTACCGCCTTCTCGGCAAAAAAGAGAAATGTTGAATTATTGAAGCCAATAGGGATAATCAATTACCTAAAAAAATCAGTTCGTAAAAATGCCACGAATACACAAAAATATTTAGTGTATTCGTGGCAATAATTTTTAATCATCATATCTTTAAAAATCCAATCCTAAAGAAAGATACATTTGCGGTTTGCCTCTAAAGAAACCATTCATTTGCCAACCAGCATCAAACTTTATGAAATAGCCAAGTAAAGTACTTCTTGCACCAAAACCATAACCACCTGCAAATGGACCAATACCACCCGCTTTTACACGAACTGTTACAGGTCCAGGCGTATTTCCTACTGCTGTATTGTAAGATATTATAGGTCGTTTAATATTACTCAACCCTCCACTCCAAGCTGTACCAAAATCTATAAATTGTGTCAATTGAAAATTGCGTAAAAATGCATTGTTTATAGTTTTATCAAAAAGCGTTGTAAATACTGGTAACCTAAATTCACTGTTTATTACCAAAGCATTGCTACCGCTTGCTATGTTTTGTAAAAATCCACGCATGTTTACAGCTAGGCTTTGAAAAGCATAATTTACTGTAGGATCAGGAGGATTGTTTGTTATAAAATATTTATCGCCTCCATTCTTTTTTGTATTGCCTCCAAACATAAGCCAGCCATCCATACCACCAAGAAAATAAGCTAGCTTTTGATCTCCAAAACTAAAGTCGCCAGCTATACGACCTGCCCAAATAAAGTTGCGGTAAATAGAATGGTAATACCTTCCATCAAAACCTACATTAAAATTATTTGGTCCATCTTGCGTCTGGTCTTTATTTATTTGCCTATTCCAATCACCATAAACTTTTGCCCTTACACCAAACATAATATTTTGTGCTACGTTAATGCTATTGTCATACACAATTTCTAAATGAGAAATTGAATAGGAAGTTCTCTCGTTAGGTATCTTTAGTGTCTGATCATTTCGTGAATCTGCTAATAATTCTAAATTGTCTGATCTTACGCCCGTTGAAAAACGAATACTTTTTACAACATCAAATGGGTAAGAGATATTTACCTGATATAAATTTGTAAATTCTTTACCTTCAAAAGTAGGTGCAGTTGGACTTGTTCCTGTAGTAAATGTTACTCCTTGCACATTTCTATAATAAGTAAGTCCCCAATCTAATCTTCTTTTAAGGTTTTGATAATTTAACAACCACTCATTATCTTTTAAATTAGTGCCTAGTTTATAGCCACCATTTATTTTAATATCCTCCATCAAGTCCGAAGTGCCCATTCTCACTAAACCACTCAAAGGACTGCCACCATTCAATCTTATTGGCCCCGAACCTCCACCATAAGATTGGTATCTGTTTACCAATACACCATTATTAAAACCTCCCGATCCATAATCAATAGAAAATTTTATTGGTTTGTATTTAAATAATTTTGCTCTTGCCAAAATATTTTCATCGTCTTTGTAATCTGTTTTTGCTTGAGCATCTTGTGTTCCAATTTTTGTGCTGTCTTTTTTTTCATTTGCAAATTCTGTTTGAAAAAAATCATCTTCTTTTTTAGCTGTATCTTTTAATGGAACATTCAAATCAATCAATTTGCCGACACCAGCTTCTTTTACATTGGTGAGTTTACTTTCTCGCATCAATTTTTTTGCATACTCGGTTGGCGTAGCATTTATATTTCTTCTTCGTAAAGTGTTTTCGTCTATTTTAAGTTTGTACAAGTCTTTTTCATCGCTTTGTCTTGTTACTTCGCTCACTTGGTTATTATCTCCCGCTACTCGGCTTTCTGCAAGTGAGCTTGGGTAATTACTCAAAGGAAAAATATAAGTAGAATCTGATGATACCGATACAATAGCAACAGAATCTACATCCGTTTTTTTATACACACGCAATGTGCTATCCACCATTTTTTCCGTTGGGTTTCTCAATATATCATCGCCAATTAAAACTAGTGTATCCAACCCTTCGGCCTTGGTTGTAAAAAAACCTGCATAGCGGTTACCAATACCATTTTCATCGCTTACAAAAGTAAAGTGTGTATTGTTGTATGGTGTAGGAAAACGTGCATTACCATATTTCAAATTGGTAAGTTGTGTTATTTGATTAAGCTCTGGCTTATCGCCAAAATTGGTAATCAGAAAAATATTAAAACGATTGTTGCTAGGCAAAATGGTATCCCCTGTTTTTGCCTCAGGTGCTGGTCTGTTGCTACTATAAATTATTCCGGTTTTGCCAGGGAAAGAAACGAAGCTAGCATCTAAATTATCATATACATCGTTTGTAATTTGTACCAATTTTTCTTTTTCAATATCAAAAGTATAAATATCTGCATGGCCATTTTTTACAGCAGAAATTAAAAGCGTTCTGCTATCTAGCATATACTTCACATCTTGTACTTGGTCAAATTTATCTGTTAGGTCAAAACGGTATTGTTTAATTCTTGTAACCACGTCATACACAAATAATTTTAAGCGCCCTTCGGTAGTGTAAAACACCGAAAACCTTGTGCCCTTTGGATCCCAAGCCGCCAACGGGTAACTTGGATTTACCTGTGCTTCATAAGACCTTACACCATATTTAAGAATCGTTTTATTATCCCCATCAGTATTATAAATTAATCGTACAATACCTTTTTTAAATTGTGTAACCACGTAATCGTTGTTTCGTTTGGTTGGGTTAGCATTAAAACGATAATAATTTACTCGCTTGTTTATGTCAAAGCTTTCCACCAAACTTCCTTTAGGGTAAGATTTTCTTCGAGCTATATCGTTAGAGTATTTTTCATCTTGATACTCCATAAACTCAGCCTGCAATTGTTTAAAACTAAGTTTAGTAATTTGCTTACTAGCCTTGTTTAAATTTTTATAAATACGTGCTAAGTATAAAAAATAAGTTACGTTTTCTTTCTTGTATTTTTCTTCCACATAATACCAAAATGCATGCCCTGCAAGCAATGGTCTGTGGTACGAAAATTTAGAAAATTTTGTATAATTATTACTTAGTATTTCGCTCTTTAAATCATCATCCAAATCTGTACTCCAGTTTTCGCCAAGGTACGCCACGTAACCATCAGTAAGCCATGTAGGCAAATCAAGTAGTGCTTGGTTGCTGGCTACTTCGCCAAGATCATCGCCAAACAATACATTTTTTGTAATCACATCTGCTATTCCTTGCCTTACTTGCCTTTTAAGATTATAATGGTTGGCATCGTAGTACATTACCATTTTATTATTTACCAATCTTGTTACACCACCAGTGTTTAATACATCAGTTTCCAACCCAATATTTGTTTGTTGCATATCTGCAAACTCGTTGTATAAAATAATATTTGCCCTGCGTTGCAAACTATATTCTGCGGCTGCTTCTATACTTGGCAATTCTTTCTCTGCCACTTGCGCTACAAATTTTGCAAGCTCTTGCCCACCGGCATAAAAATATACATTGAAATTTTGTGTTTGGTAATATTGCCATTTAAACTTCTTATACTGCACCCTATTTTTACCAAACGTTACCGCATTCACTTGAGCGTTACTTACAAAAGCTGCAAGAATAAAAAGCAATGAAATAAAAAATATTCTACTGAACTTTGCCATACTTATCTGTTATATTAAGTCTTAAAATTAGTTTATTAACCGTTACAACAAAAATCAATTTAAATAATAATTCATGCTCACCGTAAAATCATTCGAATTTAGCCCAATTCAAGAAAACACATATGTACTTTATAATGAGTTTAGCGACTGCATTATTATAGACCCAGGCTGCTATTATGATGCCGAAAAAGACGAATTGGTTGCTTTTTTAACTGATAATAAGTTAAAACCTATTATGCTCCTCAATACCCATTGCCATTTAGATCATGTTTTTGGCAATAAGTTCATTGCAGAAAAATACAGCCTTACCCTACACATGCACGCAAATGAAAAACCAGTATTGGCTTATGCACCTACAAGCGGGCTTATGTACAATATGCCGTTCGATAATTACGAAGGCGATTTTATTTATTTAAACGAAGGCGATACCATAAAATTAGGCGATGATGAACTCAACATTTTGCTTACGCCAGGTCATAGCCCAGGAAGTTTAAGTTTTTATTCTGCCAAAAATAACTTTATAATAAGTGGCGATGTGTTATTTAAAAACAGCGTTGGCCGTAGCGATTTACCAGGCGGCAACCATGAGCAACTCATAAAAAGCATACAAGAAAAATTACTCGTGTTACCTGCCGAAAGTGCTGTGTATAGTGGTCACGGACAAACAACAACCATTGGCTACGAGAAAAAAAATAATCCTTATTTGGTTTAATTTTTTGGGCTGTTATCTGCATACATAAATGAACATTTGCTCGGGCTATCCGTTGCAATCTTTTTTTTCGTTCCTCAAAAAAAGGATTTCCACTTCTATCCCGCAGCTCTTCATCAGTAAACCTTTTTTCATCTTTTACCCAAATATAGATTTGCTCCATAAAATTGCATCGCCACAATAATAAATGATAAATAATAAACGGTAAACCAACCTCCATTTTATGGAATCCATTTCCCCCCGCATCTAATATCTAAACGGCCGTTTTTAAAAATTTATTCACATCATTTCTAAAACTATTTATTATGAAAACAGATGCAATTTTAAAAGCCGATGTACTCGATATTATTTTTGAAAATAGAAACAAATCTTATGGCGCTTATACACTAAGAAAATTTTACAATAATAGGCTGTATAAGTCTTTGGGAGCAATGTTTGGGTTTGTTATTTTACTTTCTTCATTCACTTTATTTAGTCAAAAAAAAGGCAAATTGATTGAACCAATTTTTGATAAAGAATTTGTTGTAACAACAGTAGCAATAGACAAAAAACCCGAGCCACCAAAAGTAAACATACCTCCAGTAAGTGCAACACCACAAAAACCTTTGCCTACAAATGCATTTACACATGTTACTATAACAGACAATCCAAAAGCACCACCAATAAAAACATTAGACCCAAATGCAGTGATAGGAATTACAGATATAAAAGTACCTAATGGCACAGGATCTCCAATACCGATACAAATGCATGTATCATATAGCGGTGGAAAAGATACTGGAGCAGCTATCATACCTGTAAAGCCTGTAGATAAAATTACACCGAGCGACTTTGCCGAAGTAATGCCATCTTACCCTGGCGGAATGGAAGAGTTGAGAAAATTTTTACAAAAAAATCTTCAAAATCCTGAAGATATTGAAGAAGGACAAACCGTAGCCGTAAAAATAAAATTTGTAGTAGGCTACGACGGCTCGCTTAAAAGTTTTGAAACGGTAGAAGACGGCGGAGCAGCGTTTAACAATGAGGTAATAAGGGTATTGAAAAAAATGAAACCTTGGAACGCAGGCAAAACTAAAGGAGAAAATGTATCCGTTTATTATACTATTCCTGTAAAGTTTACTACACAAGACTAATTTGCTAATAATTAATCATTAATTTGCCCTTCATAAATTTTTTACAATGGCACTAGAGGAATTTGAACACAAAGAAATGAACAATAGAGATAAAGGGCTTGTGCGCATGCGTAGTATTACCAATTATGTAATGGGAATAATGATAATCGGTGCAGGCTTACTTTTCTTATTTCCACCGGCAAGTATTGTGGAGCGCATAAACCAATATGACCCGGGTATGATAAAGTTGATGGCGATTGTATGTTTTATTTATGGCGCTTTTAGAATTTATAGAGGGTACAAAAAAAATTATTTTAGAGAGAGTTGATATGCAAAAGATGAATATTTTAAAAGTATTGTGTATAGTATTTGTAGCAGTTGTTTTTTTTGCATCTTGTAACGAAGAAAAAGACATAAAGCACGCTACAGATACACCAAAGAGTGGAAGCATAAATATAAGTGTAGATGAATCTTTTAAACCAGTAATGGAAGAGCAGATAGCCATGTACGAAGCTTCTTTTCCTGGTACAAAAATAAATGCGCAGTATAAAAGTGAGGCAGATTGTATGAAAGATTTTTTTAAAGATTCTACCAACAGATTGGTAATTGTAACTCGTGGGCTTACCAATAATGAGGAGAAGTATATGATAGATTCTATAGGCTTTAACCCTGGCTGGCAAGAAGTAGCTACAGATGCGGTTGCTGTAATTGTAAATATTAAAAGTACCGATACTATTTTTTCTTTAGAAAGTTTGCAACAAAGGCTTACTGGGAAAATAAAAAAAGAAAAAACAATAGTATTCGATGGGTTAAACAGAACAAGTACGGTTCGTTTTATTCAAGATTCTATTTTAAAAGGAAAACAATTTGATACAACAGTTGTAAGAGCCGTAAAAAATAGCGACGAAGTGATAGATTATATAGCAACCCACGAAAATGCAATTGGTTTTGTAGGTATAAACAGAATTGGTAATCCTGAAGATGCAAAACAAGTGGAGTTGTTAAAGAAAATAAAAATTGGTTTGGTACAATGCGACCTTTGCGATGAGAAACCCTACATTTTGCCTACACAACAAAGTATTTTGAATAGAAGATACCCATTGGTACGTGGTTTGCATTATATCATCAAAGAAAATTTTTCAGGCTTAGGTTCTGGCTTTGTAGCTTTTTTAAAATACGAAAGAGGACAATTAATTTTTAGGCGAGCGTATCTTGGTCCAATCATGAATTTTAACTTACGGAATGTTAATTTAAACCAAAAGCCAACAAAAAATTAATTCTTTTACTTTTTATTGCAACTATTTCTTTAAAATTGTATTTCTAATAATAACTCGACAAAATGACAAAAATGAAAACCCTAGTATTGACTTTAGTAGTTGCGCTTTTTGCAGGTACAACTTTTGCGCAAAGTATAGAAGATGGAAAGAAATTTCTATACTACGAACGTTTTAAAAGTGCAAAAGAAGTTTTTCAAAAGCTATCTGCAGCAAATCCTGCAGATGAATCGGCTGCGTATTACCTTGGTCAAGCCATGATTGGTTTAGAAGATGTAGCAGGTGCAAAAAGTTTGTACCAACAAAAATTGAATGCCACACCCAATAGCCCACTAATACTTGCGGGTATGGGTCATATTGGTTTAATAGAAGGGCAAAATGCCGATGCAAGAAGTAGATTTGAAACGGCCATAAACCTTAGCAGTGCAAAAAGAATAGATGTACTTAATGCGGTAGGTGCACCAAACAGTGACCCCGAAATGAAAAACGGTGATGCAAACTATGCAGTAGAAAAATTAAAATTGGCTACTACTTTAAAAGGTTTTAAAGACCCTGAAGTGTGGGCTAACCTTGGTGATGCTTATAGAAAAACAAGTGAAGGTGGAAATGCGATACAATCGTATGAAGCTGCATTGGCATTAAATCCTAATTACGCTAGAGCTATTTTTCGTAAAGGCCGTTTGTACCAATCGCAAGGCATTTCTCAAGAGCCTTTGTATGTAGGTTTTTACAATGAGGCAATTGCTAAAGATGCTAATTATGCACCTGTTTATAAAAATTTGTTTAGATATTATTACGAAACAGATGTAACAAAAGCGGCTACTTATTTAGAAAAAGCGTTGGCTGTATCTGACAACGATCCTAACGCATGTTACCTAAGAGCAAGTATAAAATTTGCACAAGGCCTTTTTGCAGAAACCATTACTAAAGCCAATGAATGCATAGCTGCTGATGGTGCAAATGCTATTCCTAATTTGTATGGTTTGAAAGCATACGCTTATACAAAGTCGGGCGATTCTGCCAACGCAAAAACGAGTTTCGAAGAATATTTTAAAAAGCAAATTCCAAGTAAAATTGGTGCTGGAGATTATTCTACTTATGCAGTTACTTTGCTAAAATTTTCTGGCAATGAATTGTTAGCTGCTTCAAATATTGAGAAGGCTGTAGCAATGGATAGTGTAGAAGCTAATAAGGTTGCCTATTTAAGAGTAATTGCCAATGCATACAAAGAAAAAAACAACTTTGCAGAAGCAGCAAATTGGTATAATAGAATATTATCTGTAAAAAAGAATTATAATAATGTTGATTTATACAACGCTGGTTATAATTATTTTAGAGCAGCAAAATTTGATTCTTCTGTAGCTGTTTTCAATAAATACACTGCTAAATATCCCGATGACATGTTTGGTTTTTATATGGCGGCAAAAGCAAATTCTGGTATAGATTCTACTTTAACAACTGGAGTGGCTGCTGCATCATATTTAAAAGCCATAGAAGTGGGAGAAAAAGTAGCAGATAAAACAAAAGTAAAAGACCAGCTTATTGGAGCATATACTTTTATGATGCAATATTCATTTAATATAAAGAAAGATCAAGCTGCAGCGATAGCTTATGCAGATAAGGCATTGGCTTTGGATCCTACCGATGCACAATCTATAAAAAATAAAGAATTTGTAACCCAAAATAATCCAGCTGCAAGACCAGCAGCAACACGCCCAGCTACAAGACCAGCTCCAGCTACAAAGCCGGCAACAAATACTACAAAACCAGTAGCAGTTGTTAAACCAAAAGTAGCAGTGCCAGTAAAAAAAAAGTAATTCCTAAAGTAATTCCTAAAAAGAAATAAATACAAAAAAGTTCCGTGATAACCATCGGGACTTTTTTTATATCAGAATTTTAAAGTTGATATGGTATATTGGCAATTGAGGCGTATTTTTGCGTATAAACTCACAATAAAAGACCTATGCATTTTTTCTTCTTACAAATTGCTAGAAATGGCACTATTAATTATTTGCCAATTGTATTGCAAATTATTTTTGCAATTGGGTTTGTGGCTACTATGATTATTGCCTCTAGTAAGATTGGTCCAAAAAGAAAAACGGATGATAAGCTTCAAAACTTTGAGAGCGGAATAGAAATACAAGGGAATGCACGCCAACCAATGGCTATTAAGTATTTTTTGATTGCTATTTTATTTGTTTTATTTGATGTGGAAGTCATCTTCTTTTATCCTTATGCCGTAAATTTTAAAGATTTTGCTGCCGACCCAGCAATGGGTTGGAAAACGTTCCTAGCAGTATTACTTTTTGTAGGATGTTTTTTAGCAGGGTTTATTTATATTTTTAAGAAAGGAGCAATGAAGTGGGAGGAGTAGAGAAATTAGCTAATTCGATAATGTGCTAATTTGCTAATTGTGGGGCAAGATAAATTGGAGAGTTTTGTAAAAAATAAAAAGAGTTTAATTTAAATAATAATTGAAAATGCTATTTGCAGAGAAGCTTTTGAAGTTAAGAAATTAGCACATTAGCAAATCAGCACATTAGCTCATTTAAAAAAATATGCGTCCCGTACAATACAACAACACCGTAAAATTTGCCGGTATTCCTGAAGGATACATGGGCGATGGTTTTATGGCTACTAGTTTTGAAAAAGTAGTTGGGCTTGCCCGCAAAAATTCTATTTGGCCATTGCCATTTGCTACAAGCTGCTGTGGTATTGAGTTTATGGCTACAGCTGCCAGTCATTATGATATTGCCCGCTTTGGAAGTGAGCGTATGAGTTTTAGCCCACGCCAATGCGATTTGCTAATGGTAATGGGTACTATTTCTAAAAAAATGGGACCAATATTAAAACAAGTGTATTTGCAAATGGCAGAACCTCGTTGGGTAATAGCAGTTGGCGCTTGTGCAAGTAGCGGTGGCATTTTTGATACATATTCTGTAATGCAAGGTATAGACCAAGTAATACCTGTAGATGTGTATGTGCCTGGTTGTCCACCAAGGCCCGAAGCTATTTTAGATGGCTTTATGAAAATACAAGAGCTCGTACATAACGAAAGTTTGCGAAGAAGAACGAGTGATCAATACAAAGAATTGTTGAATAGTTATGGAATACAATAAAATTGATTTAAACATTTTTGAATAAAATAATGGCTTTAACAAACGAAATAATACAACTAAAACTTACCGATAAATTTGGCGAACAACTCACCCATTGGGATCAACCTTATGGCATGCTCACCTTTGTGGCAGAGAAAGATATTAATGTAAAAGTGATGCAGTTTTTGTATGACGATGCAGAACTTGGGTTTACATTTTTAACAGATTTACAGGCTGTTCATTATCCTGATAATAAAGGGGCAGAATTGTGTGTGGTATATCATTTACATAATTTAAGAGATAATGTGCGCATACGTTTTAAAGTATTCACAGATATTGCAAAGCCTGATGTGTTCACAGCCACATCATTATATGCATCTGCCAATTTTATGGAAAGAGAAACATACGATTTCTATGGTGTAAATTTTGTAGGGCATCCCAATTTGATACGCATATTAAATGTAGATGAAATGGATTATTTTCCAATGAGAAAAGAATTTCCGTTGGAAGATCAAACAAGGATTGATAAGGATGATGAGATGTTTGGGAGGTAGAAAAATTACATGAAATAGAAATTGAAAATATTTTTATGAAAAGTAAACAAGGGTTTCCGATTTCAGTTGAGCAAGATGAGGATGAAATTTATATTGTTTCTTGTTCAACTTTTAAAGGCTGCCATACGCAGGGGAAAACTTTAAAGGAGGCTTTGGAAAGAATAGAAGAAGTTATAGAAATGTGTATTGAAGACAGAAGCAATACGAATTAGTTTTAAAAATAAATGCTCCTTGAGCAATCATTCTATGAGTGAACATATCATTTTACCGGAAGGAAGTTTAGAAAAACAAACGACCACACTAAACCTTGGGCCTACGCACCCTGCTACGCATGGGGTTTTCCAAAATATTTTGGAAATGGATGGTGAGCGTATTTTAAAAGCTACATCAACGGTCGGTTACATACATCGTGCATTCGAAAAAATTGCAGAGCGTCGTCCGCTATACCAAATTACACCACTAACTGATAGATTAAATTATTGCTCATCTCCAATAAACAATATGGGATGGCATATTACTTGCGAAAAATTGCTTGGTGTGCAAACACCCAAGCGTGTAGATTATTTGCGCATCATTATTATGGAGCTTGCTCGTATAAGCGACCATCTTATTTGTAATTCTATTGTGGGAGTGGATACAGGAGCGTTTACAGGTTTCTTGTATGTGATGCAATACAGAGAATTGATTTATGAAATTTATGAAGAAGTTTGTGGAAGCAGACTAACTACAAATATTGGGCGCATTGGCGGATTTGAAAGAAATTTTACTGCTGTAGCTTTTGAAAAATTAGAAAAATTTTTAGCAGAATATCCAAAAACCTTGAAGGAGTTTGATAACCTACTTCGCCGCAACCGTATTTTTATGGATAGAACAACTGGTGTAGGACCAATATCTGCAGAGCGTGCATTGAACTATGGTTTTACAGGGCCTAACCTTAGAGCAAGTGGCGTGGATTATGATGTACGTGTGCACACGCCTTACAGCAGTTATGAAGATATGAATTTTACCGTGCCTATTGGTACAACGGGTGATTGCTA
>JAYSOC010000601.1:0-17232 GCA_043723285.1 Ferruginibacter sp.
CCACTTAAAAGTGTTGTTAGAGGAACAGGACTTGCACTTAAGAATTATGATAGATATCCTTTTGTGATGCGTTAAAAAAGTAAATGGTTCGTGGGACACGAACCATGGCAAAAAAGTGGTCGGTGGGACACCGGCCACGGCGTCTCGCCGCTGTTCGTGTCCCACGAACAGTAAACAAAATAACAACAACCTGCCAACTCATATAATTACCGGTGCGTAATATTTTCCTTTTCATACGAAGTTATTTTAACCTACTAATTTTCCTGTTTTTGCAGGGGCTTAGTATTTATTTTATTGTGAGCTATAGCAAATATCATGAAGCTGCTTTTGGTAATACAATGAATAAATTTACTGGCGGCATCAATAAAAAATACAATAAAGTAGAGTATTATTTAAAACTTTCTCGCACCAACGATTCTTTGGTAAAAGCAAACGAAGTGTTGTACAATAAACTTCGCAGCAATTTTAATTTACCAGATTCTTCCAATAAATTAGTAGTAGATTCGGTAAAAATAGATACACTTATGCGTTACAGAAAATTTAATTACTTAAGCGCAAAAGTAGTATCCAACAGTGTTTCATCGCAAAGCAATTTTATAGTTATAAATGGGCCCAATGTAAAAACATTTACAAAAGGGATGGGTATTGTTGGTGTAAACAATGATGTGGTTGGTGTAATAACAGAGGTAGATGGTGATTATGCTGTAGTGATGAGTTTGCTGCATAAAGACAGCAGATTGAGTGGTAAATTATATAGAGGCACAGAATCTGGCACATTGGTATGGAATGGTGAACAACCAAATATTCTTTCGTTAATTAATATTCCAAAGAGTGCAAAAGTGGCTAAAGGCGATAAGATTATTACCAGTGGATACAGTGCTATTTTTCCTAAAGGCATTATGATAGGAACAGTGCTAGATGTAAAACCAGAAACGGCCAATAATAATTTTAAAATAACTTTTAAAAGCTCGGCAGATTTTTACAATATCGAATATGTGTATGCCATTAAAAGTTTGGATGCAGAACCAATAAAAAATATTTTAGAAAAAAATAAAGCTATTACAAATTAATGAGTGTATTGGTAAAAAATATATTGAGGGCCATTTTATTTATGCTAGTACAAGTTTTTGTATTGGATAGAATACACTTGCACCAAATGGTAACACCTTATTTGTATTTTTTATTTGTGCTTTGGTTGCCATTTAAAATGCAGCGCCCATGGCTTATGTTTATTGCATTTGTGTATGGTTTTATTTTAGATAGTTTTCAACACAACCCTGGGTTTCATGCGGCGGCTTGCGTGCTCATTGCATACATACGACCATTTTTAGTAAATATTTTTATACCGCAAGAAGGTGCAGATACAAACTTTGAAGAACCATCTATAAAAAGTATGGGCGGTATTTTACCTTACGCTATTTTTATGAGTGTGCTCGTTTTGTTTCACAATGCATGGTTGTTTTTATTGGAGGCTTGGCAGTTTGGTAATTTCTGGTACTTTTTAGCGAAGACAATTTTATCGACCGTAATAAGTATTTTACTTATAATTGTTACTGAATTAATTTTTGTGAGAAAGCAGAAGTTTAGGACGAATACGGTGTAGGGGAATGGTTACGAGTTTAAAGGTTACGAGTTGCGGGTTATTTAAAGTTCATAATATATTGTAGGTTTATTGCATAATCTATTGCATAATCTAATGCATAATAAAAGCTGAGAAAAGATTTGCTGATGAAGGGCTGCGGTGGACTGAGCGATGTATTTGTATGTATGCGTGCCGACGAAGGAGGCATACGCATACATACAAATACGGTACAGCGAAAGAGACCGGACAAAAGTTGAAAAATGATATGTTGCTCACAGCCCCAAACCTCCAAAAATATTTATCAAATTACCTAAACGACCTTAACGAACTTAACGGATAACGCAAGCCAGAATAACCCATCATATCTACTTTAATTGTACCAACAGATATTGGGCTTTCTACACGCAGTAATAAATGATTGGGATCGTCGCTTACCCATGCCGTCATTTTTTCGCCGCCCTCAAAAATAGTTCCTTTAATTAGTAGTGGCTTAAATTTAATGGCATTGAATTTTCCGTATTGTGTTTTTACTTTTTCTTTGCCCATGTAACGTATGTATAAATGATAAATTTCATCATCTAAAAACATATCGAAAGGAATTTTATCGCCCACGTTATAATTTTCCCACTTTATATTTCGAGCGTAATAAATAGCGCTCACTACATCTTGCATGCAATCTGTAATTTTAAAAACGCCATTGGTGCTTACGGCTGTGTTTGCACTTTGATTAAATGTAACGTTGTTATAAATTTTATAACCGCCTTCGTTTACATTTCGTAAAAACTTGTATGGTGTAAGTGTAGCAGTGTCTATATAGCTTTCATATCTATCTCTTACTTGAAAAAATTTATCGAAGAAAGGATATGTTTTACCATCGCCAACGCAATGATATACTGGTTTGCCGTTGAAACGATCGAGCGTGGTAGTAAAAGTAGCTTCGCCAGCCCCTATATACGCACCCATTGTATTGTAAAATACTTTCATAATTACTTTTTCACCACTTTGAAAAGTAGTATTTCTTATGCTGCAAAATTCTGATTTTTGTGCAAAGGAAAACATAGCACTACATAAAATAATTATGGCTAGTGAAAAGCGTTTTGTAAAATTTATCATTTTTCTTTTATAATTTTTATTCTTAAAATTAGTAAACTTCCTACAACTGCTGGTACTACTAAATTGATGATCCAAATACCTAACGATGCTGCTTGTATGCCTATTAAATTATTGCTGAATAGTTGCAATATTTGTAAGCTTGCGGCTGCACGTATGGGCAACTCTGTAAAACCAATTGTTGGTGCCATGGTCATTACCAAATAAAAAATGGTGAGTAGCCAATAGCATATAAAGAAACTTATTTGTACTTGCATTGCTTGCAAGAGTAAAATATATTGCAAAATAAATACTGTGTATCGTAAAAATGATAAAAATAAAATTCTTAACAATTGTTTACGTGAAAATGTATTTAACAATATGATGTGTGATACAAACTTTTTAAGGTACGCTATTCTGCTTAAGAAGTTTACCAACAAACTTACACGAAGATATATAAGTAACAGAAATAGTGCTGCACAAATGCTGATTAATAAAAGCAATTCGGCAGTGTATGCAGGAAAAAATGTAAAAACTTGCTTGTTGTTGCTGTAAAATTTTAAATATATCAATCCAGCAGTGCCCAATAATATGGTTACAAATAATTGGCTGATGCTTCCTAAAATGGTTAAAGGTATTGCATCTAAACGGTTCTCATCTTTTACATATAATATTCTTCCGCCATATTCTCCAATTCTATTTGGTGTGAGCATGGTAATGCTACAGCCAGCTAACACACTTTTGAAAGCAGTGAACAAAGAAAAATTTTCTAAAGGCTGTATGAGTATTTGCCATTTGCGTGCTTCTATACCCCAATTTACAAATACAAGCAAGCAAGCCAACCACAATGCTGGTGCATGCAGGCTTTGTTTTATTTGCAACCAGCGGTTGGCAAGGTCTGGCTGTTGTGCTATTTGTTTATACAAACTCCACGAGAGAATGATAAAGATTAGCGGGCCTAAAAACCAATTGAATAATATTTTGATACTTTTGTGCAGATAGTAATTTTGGTAAAAATAACAAGCGTATTGCAAAAGACAACAAAAATAATTTTAGGCATAGACCCAGGTACGATTGTAATGGGTTATGGGCTGATAGCAGTGAAGCAAAAAACAATTTCATTGATTGATATGGGTGTGCTAAAATTATCATCTAAACAAGATGCTTATGAGCGCCTGCAAAGCATACACCAAAGGGTGGTAGATTTGATAAAGGAACATAAGCCTACTAGCTTTGCTATAGAAGCACCTTTCTTTGGAAAAAATGTACAGAGTATGCTAAAGCTAGGTAGGGCGCAAGGTGTGGCTATTGCAGCAGCTATGCAAGCAGGGTTGAGTGTAACAGAATATTCGCCAAAAAAAGTAAAACAATCTGTTACCGGAAATGGTAATGCAGATAAATTGCAAGTGCTAAAAATGCTGGAAACGATTTTGAAATTTGAAGCCGAGCAAAAAACCTATGATGCATCGGATGCGTTGGCGGTGGCTGTTTGCCATCATTATCAAGATAGTAATATTTTGGCGGGAGTAGGAGGTAAGAACGATTGGAAAAGTTTTATTGCCAAAAACCCGGAGCGGGTGAAGCTGAGTAAATAAATATTTTTATTTTATTACATCTTCTATTTGTCGCTCCATTTTCATTAATGCATCTGCTATTTCTTTGTTCATTGCTACGCTACCATTGCCTCCTACATTTTCGGTAGCATACCATATTATTACCATAGCAATATAGTCTTGCATATCCTTACCTGCAAACTGTGCTTTAAATTCAAATATCTTATCGTTTATAAGCTTTACCGTTTTACGAATTACTTCTTCGTCTTCGGGTCTTGTTTTTATACGATAAGTTCTATCGGCTATTACAATATTTACAGGTATTAACTCACTCATTATACATTCGATTTATGGCTTAGTAAAGAAATGCATTTGTCAATATTTTTTATATACCCATTAATTTTTTGTTCTAGTTCTTTCTTTTCTGCCTCATCCATTTTATCTAAAGATGCTTTAAGTATAAGTTGCTCTTGCCGGATGTTTTCTAATTTTTCTTTTTGCTGTTTATCGTTTTCTTGCAATGAAATAATTAGTTTTTTTTGTTGCTCATTTTCTGCCTGCATTTTATGGTGCTGCAATAATAATTGCTGCAGTTTTGCATTTACTTGTTTTATATGTGTGGTTATATCTGCCAATGACTATTTTCTTACAACTGCGTTTAATTGTTTTTCTAAAGATGTGATTATTTTATTCATCATCCCCTCTGTATCTGCATCTTCAAGGGTTTTGGTATCGTCGCTAAATGTAAAGTTTACTGCCATCGACTTTTTATCTTTCCCAAGTTTTTCGCTTTCAAAAATATCAAATAGTTTTATTGTTTTAAGCGATTGTATTTTATTTGCCTTAATATTTTTTTCAATATCGGCATAAGCAATGCTTTTATCTACAATCAAAGCCAAGTCTCTTTGTACGCTAGGGAATTTTGAAATTTCTTTATAAGTGATATTGTTTTTTTGATTCAATGCTAAAATTTCATCCCACAAAATATCTGCAAATAAAACAGGTTCTTTTATGCCAAATTGTTTCAATGTTTTTGCATTAATATTTCCTGCTTTGCCTATTATTTTATTGCTTGCCGAAAAAGTTATGCCATAATCCATATCATCATCAACTTGTATAATGTCAGTTTGTACATTTTTTAATCCTGCATTGGCAAATATTTTTTCGCACAAGCCTTTTACATAATAAAAATCTGCCTTGCTATCTTTTTGCTGCCAACCACCTTCGGTTACAGTGCCGCTAGTATAAATAGCCAAGTGTATTTTTTCTTCATAATTACCAACACCTGTTGTATGGTAAGTTTTACCAAACTCGTACAATTTTAAATCGGTATTTTTTCTGTTGATGTTATAAGCAATTACTTCCAATCCTGTTTGCAACAACGATGGACGCATCACATCTAAATTTGCACTAAGGCTATTCATCATTTTTACAGTACTGGCTAAAATAGCTTCGTTGTAATATTTACTATCGGTAATGCTATTGGTAAATATTTCGCTGAAATCATTGCTAGTAAGGTAATTCGCTGTTTTATCTGCCAATGCTGCTCTGCCATTATCATTATCTGCCGAAGCTGCTATAGAAATCGTACTTGGTATTTCCACATTATCTAAACCATCTATACGCATAATTTCTTCCACAATATCTGCCGGTATAGCAATATCGGTTTTGCTAAAAGGT
Organism: Ferruginibacter sp.; assembly: GCA_043723285.1. Lineage (GTDB taxonomy): Bacteria > Bacteroidota > Bacteroidia > Chitinophagales > Chitinophagaceae > Ferruginibacter. The sequence continues at coordinate 5,905 of JAYSOC010000601.1, forward strand.
ACGTTTACAAAAATTTCATCTACCCCTTCTTTTTGTATTTCAAAACCAAGTGCTGTAAGAATATTTTTGATGGTATCTGCATGATAATTTTTACCACTTAATTTTTTTAAATAATGATATTTTAAAGCTACCGAAGTTTTTTCTGCAGGTGTTGGATATACATCAATCACATCGCTGCTTATTTGGCCACCTGCAATTTCTTTTATCATGAGTGCTGCACGCTTCAATACATTTACGGTATTGCTTATGTCCACACCTTTTTCAAACCTTGTAGCAGCATCAGTTCTAAGCCCATGCTTTAAAGATGTTTTACGTACAGCCTCATTGCTAAACCATGCGCTTTCTAAAAATATATTTACGGTGTCATTTGTTACACCACTCGCTGCACCACCATACACACCCGCAATGCACATGTTGTCTTCCGCATTTGCAATCATCAAATCTTCTGCAAATAATTTTCTGTCTTTGTCATCAAGCGTTTTAAAAGTTGCGCCTTCTATAGCATTTTTTACAACAATGCTATAGCCTTTTATTTTTGCTGCATCAAATGCATGTAATGGTTGTCCTGTTTCGTGTAAAATAAAATTTGTAACATCCACAATGTTGTTGATAGAACGTAAGCCAATTGCTTTCAATTTATTTTGTAACCATATAGGGCTTTCGCCAACTTTAATATTGCTAATACTCACGCCTGCATAACGTTTGCAAGCATCGTTGTTTTCTATTTTTACATCAATAACCAAATCGTTATTGTCTGCCTTAAAATTATTTTTGAAAGGAGAAATAGCACGCATTTCTTTTTTATCATGATGCCACAGGTACGCACATACATCACGGGCTACACCAAGGTGGCTCATGGCATCCATACGGTTTGGTGTAAGTCCAATCTCAAAAATATAATCGGTGTAAGTTTCAAAAAGTTCAGCCGCTTTTGTGCCAGGTATTTTATCTGCATCTAATACCATTATACCATCATGGCTTTCACCTAACCCAATTTCATCTTCGGCACATATCATTCCAAGACTTTCTACGCCACGTATTTTGGCTTTTTTTATTTGAAAAGGTTCTCCGTTAGATGGATACAACAAAGTACCAACTGTTGCCACAATTACTTTTTGCCCAACAGTCACATTACTAGCACCGCATACAATTTGCGACGGTTCTGCCGCACCAATATTTACGGTAGTTATTTTTAATTTATCTGCATCGGGGTGTTTTTCGCAAGTAAGTACTTCGCCCACTACAATGCCTTCTAGTCCACCTTTTAAAGATTCGTATTTGTGCAGGCTCTCCACTTCTAGCCCAATAGAAGTCAATATTTTGCTTAATCTTTCGGTATCTATTGTTACAGGAAGGTATTCGCTAAGCCAATTGTAAGAAATAATCATTTGTTGTGTAAAAAGTTAAGTTGCGAAGATAGGAAATTTGGGGTGGTGGGAGAGTTGGATTTTTGAAATATTTCTATTAATAAAAAAGCCATCTAGAAAGGTGGCCAAAGTAATTTACTATATTTCATTATGCAAGAACTACATCTTTTTTATATTCAAAAAAACCACTTAAACCTAAGTCCTCGTTTAAATCTGGCCAATAAATTCCAAAATGACCTATTTCAAAATTATTTCTTTCTTTTTCTGTAGCATTTAATAATGTTGGAAACCAACTAAATGGATTTCCAACAATATGTCCTACATCAGTTTTGATAAAAATATAATCATTATCAAACCATACTTTTTCTATTTTCATTTTAATAAGTTTTAAATTATTTATCAAAAACTTCTTTCCATTTTTTAATTATTTCTTCCTTCTTTTCTTCTATCAATGCTTGTGCAAGTACGAAGTCTTTTGGCTTTATTCCTTTACTTTCTATTAATCTTACAATTTCTACTTCAAATCTTGCTTCACCGTCTGCATTTTTTACATGTATGTGTATTGGCAAATAGTTATTCATGTAAAAGAAAAATCGCATTCCAAACATTCTAAATAGTTCTGGCATTTATTCAATTTTTGTAGATTAAAGGTACAAAATTTACTTAGAACTAATTATTCTCATTATTAAGGTTTTTCTTCAAATTCCCACTCATTATTTTCCTTCCAAAAAATATTTCAACGTGTAAAAAAATAAAAAATTTCCTCCGCATTTTGTGAATAAATAGACCCAATTACAAATAAACATTGAAACCTTGATGTTAATTATTTTGTGAACAAGCTACAATAGTCTGTGCATAAACTATCTTTGCATGTGAATGAGCGGTTGATAAATATAAAAAAGCAGTTAATAACATGTAAATGTTAATTTAATATTATCTAATTATTTCTTGTTTGCATTTATCTTAGCCGCCCTGCGGAAAAATACTGAGTAATTTTTCTGAGGTGCCAAACAATTTTATAAATAAGAAATAGGCCCTATTTAATAATGGAATTAAAAAATTTTAATAAAGACAAAGTAAGGCGCAAGCCAATATTAGAAAACAGTAGCTTGATGTTTGGCAAAATACCGCCACAAGCAAAAGATTTAGAAGAAGCTATTTTAGGTGCTATTATGCTGGAGAAAGCTGCATTTGATACTGTAGTAGAAATTTTAAAACCTGAATGTTTTTATGTAGAAGCACATCAGAAAATATACAAAGCCATGCAAGGTTTGGCTATAAAAAGTTTACCAATAGATTTATTAACGGTTGTAGAAGAATTAAAATTTAGAGAAGAATTAGATTTTGTAGGAGGCCCTTATGCCGTTACTAAATTAACTAATGCTGTTGTATCTAGCGCAAATATTGAAGCGCATGCACGTATTGTTTTGCAAAAATTTATACAAAGAGAACTGATAAGAATTAGTGGCGAAATAATTGGTGAAGCTTATGAAGACAGCACCGATGTATTTGATATGTTGGATTTGGCCGAAACAAAATTGTTTGAAATAACGAACAATCACCTTCGTAAAAATTTTGATGATATAGAAACGGTGTTGGTAAAAACAATAAATCGTATTGAGGAAATGCGCAACCGTCAAGATGAAATGACGGGCGTGCCTACGGGCTTTCCATCGCTTGATAGATTAACCTATGGATGGCAACCAACGGATTTAATTATTTTGGCAGCAAGACCATCGGTAGGTAAAACTGCCTTTGCACTTAACCTTGCACGTACTGCAGCGTTGCATCCTACACGGCCTACAGCTGTTGGGTTTTTTAGTTTGGAGATGAGCAGTAGCCAATTGGTACAAAGAATACTAAGTGCCGAAAGTGAAATATGGTTAGAAAAAATAGCTCGTGGAAAATTGGAAGAGCATGAAATGAAACAGCTTTATAAAAAAGGAATTGATAGATTGAGCAAAGCGCCCATTTTTATTGATGACTCTGCGGCGCTAAATATTTTTGAATTGCGTGCAAAATGTAGGCGTTTAAAAAACAAGCATAACATTGGTATTATTATTATAGACTATCTACAATTGATGAGTGGTAGTGCAGATAGAAACAGCAACCGTGAGCAAGAGATTAGTAAAATATCAAGAGATTTAAAAGGACTGGCAAAAGAGCTACAAGTCCCTATTATTGCACTTTCGCAGCTTAGTCGTGAGGTAGAGAAAAGAAAAGAAGGCAATAAAATACCACAATTGAGTGACCTTAGAGAATCGGGTGCCATAGAGCAAGATGCGGATATGGTAATGTTTTTGTACCGCCCCGATTATTATGATGTAACCACCAACGAAATGGGCGAAAGCAACAAAGGTGAAACCTATGTAAAAATAGCCAAGCACAGAAATGGTAGTTTGGATACCATAAAATTAAAAGCAGAATTACACATACAACGATTTATTGAAGAAGAAGGTGGCGGAGATTTTAATCCAAACCTTGGAGCAGGCAGCTGGAAACCAGTACAAGGCGGCGGTGGTGATGGTGCAAGTATGTACATACAAAAAGGGAGTAAAATGAACGATGGACAGTTTGATGATGAGGCACCTTTTTAGTTTTTTGTATTAATATTTTGTTTTAAATTTATGCAAAATTTAGTTTTATGGAAACAGCAATTGAACCAACTTTAAAAGATAAAATTCATTTTGCAATATCAGATATTGAAGATGAAAAGTTTTTGGAATCCATTTATTTAATCTTAGATGATAAGAAAAAAAGGGATTTAGGGATAGATAATGAACACTTGACTTTACTTAAAGATAGAGAAGCTAAATATTTATCAGGCGAAAAAGGGGCATTTACAACTAAAGAAGTTGAAGCTAAAATTTTTGCGAAATATGGATTTTAAAGTAATAGTAAATGAAGATGCATATTTAGATTTACTAGATGCAGTTGATTATTATGAATCTAAATCGCTTGGATTGGGCGAAAAATTCTTTAAAATTTATAAAGATAAAATAATAGAACTACAAAAAAATCCATCTTACTATGGTTATCATTTAGATGATTTTAGGAGAATATCTTTTGTGAATTTTCCTTACATAATGATTTATAAAATTATTGATAATAACCTAGTTATTATTTATGAAATTACTTTTGAGGGAAGAAGCCCTGAAACGATTAGCCGAAAACTCAAAAGATAATAATGCCCCTCCCATTTTTCTATACCGACTCCATCTCCCCTTCAGATAATATTATTGTATTAAATGAAGAAAACTCAAAGCATATTGTGCAAGTGCTACGCATGCAAAATGGCAAGCAAATAAAACTAACCGATGGTTTTGGAAATATTTTTTTAGCAGAAATAACAGATGCGCATAAGAAAAAATGTACCATAAAAATTGTAGAAAGAACTAAGCAAGAAAACCCTGTAAATAAAGTTTGCATAGCCATATCTCCTGTAAAAAATAATAGTAGGTTAGAGTGGTTTTTAGAAAAAGCTACAGAAATAGGCGTAAGCGAAATTGTATTGCTGATGTGTGAACGAACAGAAAAACAAAACATACGTTTAGATAGGATGAAAGGGATTTTAATAAGCGCTATGCTACAATCTCAACAAGCGTGGTTGCCTATTTTAGAAGAACCTAAAAAGTATATAGAGTATATAAAATCTGTACAAAGCAGCAATAAATTTATAGCTCATTGCGAAGAAGGCAAAAAAACATCTCTAAAAGAAATAGCAAATCAATTAACAAAACAATCAACTATTTTAATAGGGCCAGAAGGAGAATTTTCTCCTCAAGAAATTACAATGGCATTAGAAAATAATTTTACTCCTGTAGCATTAGGCGAAACACGTTTACGTACTGAAACCGCCGCTTTAGTAGCTGCTACATTACTTTGTGTGCAATAAAAATTAATGCGCACTATCAGAATCTTCCTCTTCTTTTTCAGGATTTAGCATTGGCTCGTTTAATTGTACAATTCTTCGTTTCTTAGCTTTTCGTATTAGAATAATATTTAGAATTTCTACCACAAAAGAAAATGCCATGCCGAAGTAAACATAGTTTTTTAATTTTAAGTCATGGGCTTTTTCACTGTCCCAACCTTCTATCACCAATGTAAGCCCAATCATAACTAAGAAAGATAAAGCCAACATTTTTAAAGAGGGATGTTTGTGTATGTATGCAGAAATTTTTGGACTAAATAAAAACATAATAAACATGGCAATAACAACAGCAGCAATCATAATTTCTACATGATCTGCTGTGCCGCCTGCTGTAATAATACTATCAAAAGAAAACACCATATCTATAAGCATAATTTGCATTATAGCTTTTCCAAAACTTAATTTTGGTTTGTTTGCACCACCCAAAGTTTCATCTTCGCCTTCTAGCTTGTGGTGTATTTCTCTAACCGTTTTATAAATAAGAAAAATTCCGCCCGCAAGCATTACAAGGCTAGCTATATCAAAATGTTTATCAAAAATATTTAAAACCGATTTCCCTTTTTGTTTTAGCAACCAACCTAATCCCATTAATAAAATACTACGAATAATAATACCAGTTATCATCCACACTCGCCTTGCCGATTTTTCTTTTGCATGAGGCAACCTATCAATAATAATACTAACAAAAATTACATTATCTATTCCTAAAACAATTTCTAATAATACCAGTACAAAAAAACTAATAATACTTGCCGATGAAAATAATTCGCTCATAAATAAATTGAAAGTTGAAGGTTAAAAGTTGAACGTTTGTGCGCTATATATTCTGTTGAAATATTTGAAACATAATCTTGTGTCTAAAATCTAATATCTATTATCTAACCCCTGCAAGATACGTAGTTATTTTTTTTACAATGGCAGGACCTTCGTACACAAAGCCCGTCCACACTTGTATAAGGCATGCACCTGCTTGTAATTTTTCTTGTGCATCTTCTCCTGTAAAAATTCCGCCACTTGCAATAATGGGTATTTTGCCTTTTGTTTTTTGAGAAATATATTGTACCATTTCCGTTGCTCTATCTTTTAATGGCAAACCACTCAAACCGCCTGCACCAATGGTTTCGAGCTCAGTGTTTGTACTTATAAGTTTTGTTCTATCAATAGTAGTATTTGCTGCAACCAATCCATCCAAATTTATTTCTTGTGCCAAATCTATTATATCATCTATTTGTGTTTGCGTAAGGTCGGGTGCAATTTTTAAAAGAATAGGCTTTTGCTGCGCAAAGTTTTTATTGAGTATTTGTAAATGTGTAAGAATTTTTTTCAGTGGTTCTTTTTCTTGTAACTCTCTTAAGCCTGCTGTGTTTGGACTACTCACATTTACCACAAAATAATCTACATAATCGTGTAAGGCATTAAAGCAAATTTCATAATCTTTCCATGCTGTTTCGTTGGGAGTGTTTTTGTTTTTGCCGATATTGCCGCCGATAATTAATTGTTTGTTGTTTGTTGTTTGTTGTTTATTGTTTGTTGTTTGCCAAGTTTTTAATCTTTGTGCTACAATATTTACTCCGTCGTTATTAAATCCCATTCTATTAATGAGAGCTTTATCTTTTGGTAATCTAAACAATCTTGGTGTGAGGTTACCATCTTGTGGAAATGGGGTTACAGTTCCTATTTCTACAAAGCCAAAACCAAGTGCTTCTAATTCGTTTAGGTATTTTGCGTTTTTATCGAACCCAGCGGCAAGGCCGATGGGGTTTTTGAAGAAGAGGCCGAAAGGTTGAAGGTTGATGGTTGATGGTTCAAAGTTCTTCAAACTCGAACCTTCATACAAATTAGTTATTAATTTTTTTATAAATGGAATAGAACAAAGAACCCTTAGAGTGTACATCGAAAAATGATGCACTTTTTCTGCATCGAACATGAATAAAATACTGCGAATGATTTTGTACATAATGTGCGCAAAGATAACTCAACATTTTTTTTGTAACTAGTGTAAAATTTATATCTTTGAGTAAGAAAGTTGCATAAACAACTATCTCTTGGCATAAGATAATAGACATTAGATTTTAGATCAGAAATAATGCAGATCTAATATGTTAATAAAAGTTGATAAAAGATATACTGATAAAAAGCTGCGGGATAGAAGTGAAAATCCTTTTTTTGAGGAACGAAAAAAAAGATTGCAACGAATAGCCCGAAAAAATGTTGAAAAAAGTTTCAATGTTGACAGCCCCAAAAATTAAAAATAATAAATTCGCTCACAAACTTCGCTCACCCTTATCTCCCGCAATAATGAGGGATGGAGAAGGGATGGGGTTGAGGTCAAAATAAAAATCATGCAAGAAGCATACATTGTAGCAGGCTTTAGAACTGCCATTACAAAAAGTAAAAAAGGTGGATTTAGATTTACTCGCCCCGATGATTTGGCGATAGATGTAATAAAAGGTTTGCTAGCTAGCGTGCCGCAGCTAGACCCAAAACTTATAGATGATGTAATTGTTGGAAACGCTGTACCCGAGGCGGAGCAAGGCTTACAGGTTGGTCGTATTATTGCAGCAAAGGCTGTAGGTTTTTCAGCGCCTGGCATTACTATTAATAGATATTGTGCAAGTGGTTTAGAAGCTATTGCTATGGCTACATCAAAAATTCGCAGTGGCATGGGCGAATGTTTTATTGCTGGCGGTGCCGAAAGTATGAGCCTTGTACCAACTGCTGGTTGGAAAACCGTACCTGCATATAGCATTGCAAAAGACGAACCTGATTATTATTTGAGCATGGGTTTAACTGCCGAAGCAGTGGCTGCAGAATATAAAGTAAGTAGAGAAGACCAAGATTTGTTTAGCTACAACAGCCATGTAAAAGCAGCAAACGCTATTAAAGAAGGATATTTTAAAAGCGGCATTTTACCCATAAATGTAGAGCAAGTTTATGTGGACGAAGCTGGCAAGCGCAAAACAAAATCGTATATCGTAGATACAGACGATGGTGTACGTACAGATACAAGCCCCGAAGGATTGGCAAAACTAAAACCTGCATTTGCAGCGGGCGGTGTTGTTACCGCAGGCAATAGCTCACAAACGAGTGATGGTGCAGCTTTCGTGCTTGTAATGAGTGAGCGTATGGTGGTAGCCAATGGGCTTAAGCCCATTGCAAGATTAGTAAATTGTGCAAGTGCAGGTGTGCATCCTCGCATTATGGGCATTGGCCCTGTGGAGGCTGTGCCAAAGGTTTTGAAGCAAGCAGGGATGACACTAAATGATATTGATTTGTTTGAATTAAACGAGGCTTTTGCATCGCAAGCTTTGGCGGTAATTCGTGAGCTTGGGTTGAACCCTGATATTGTAAATGTAAATGGTGGCGCCATTGCACTCGGTCATCCGCTTGGGTGCACGGGTTGCAAATTGACGATACAATTGGTGAATGACATGAAACGCTTGAATAAAAAATACGGTATTGTAACAGCTTGTGTAGGCGGCGGGCAGGGCATTGCAGGGATTATTGAAAATATGTAGCCTCCCTAAATCCCTTCATAGGAGGGACTTTTAGACTCTGATATTTTTTAGTTTATTATAATTTTTTTAAGCCATCAATATTTTTTTTTAAAAAAATATTGATGGCTTTTTTTGAGCAAAGAAGCAGCTATGGGCATCTTCGGTGGCGTCGCACATTTCATCTGCATATCGTTATTCATCTTTTATTATGCACTAGATTATGCAATAGATTATGCAATAGATTATGCAATAGATTATGCAATAATTTTTTAATGAAAATAAATCTACTAGTAAATCTTTTACTTAATCTAGTGCGTTTCTTCCCCCTTCGGGCAATGTCATTAAGTTAAGCCTAACTCCATACTACCTAATATCACCCCTCCAGGGTTTTACTACATTTATCTATTCGTGTCTATATTAATTTCAGCCTTTCAGGCTTTAAAATCCCGAAGGGATGGTATTACTATAGTTATTATTACAAAATTAAAGCCCCAACCCCGAAGGGGTGATATTAGTTGGATGATACAAATCCTTAACTTAATGACATTGCCCTTCGGGAGAGATAGAGGGGGCTTTCCAATATTTTCATTTAATTTTATCGCATGCAAATTTTACCAGTACATACATCTGCGGATATCAACGATTTTTTTACACTTCCATTAAGCATTTATAAAAACGATTCCAATTGGATACAACCACTCGATAAAGATGTGCAAGATGTTTTTGATGAAAAGAAAAACAAATCATTTAGGCATGGCAAAATACAACGATGGATTTTAAAAGATGAAATGAACAAGTGTATTGGAAGAATAGCCGCATTTACAAACACAAAATATAAAAACAAAGGCGATGATATACCAGTAGGTTGTATGGGTTTTTTTGAATGTATAAATAATAAACAAGCCGCTACATTATTATTGGACACCGCTAAAAACTGGTTGCAGCAAGAAGGCATGCAAGCCATGGATGGCCCTGTAAATTTTGGTGAAAGAGATAAATGGTGGGGCTTGGTTACAAAAGGATTTATGGAGCCTTTGTATGGCATGAATTATAATCCGCCGTATTATGTTTCGTTGTTAGAAGATTATGGTTTTAAAATATTTTTTGAGCAAGTTTGCTTTAGCATGAAAAGCAAAGAACCATTAGATAAAAAAATTTGGGAAAGGCACGATGCTATTGCCGAAGATCCAAAATTTTCTTCATCGCATGCATATAAAAATAATTTAGAAAAATATGCCAAAGATTTTGCAACAGTGTATAACAAAGCATGGGCAGGGCATGGCGGCCTAAAACAACTTACAGAAGCACAAGTGCAAATTATGTTTAAAAAAATGAAGCCTATTATGGATGAAAAAATTGTTTGGTATGCCTATTATGATAATGAACCTGTAGCTATTTTTATAAACCTGCCAGATCTTAACCAGTGGTTTAAACACTTGCACGGCAAGTTTGGTTTGCTGCAAAAACTTAAATTTCTTTGGGTAAAACAATTCACAAAAAATAAGAAATTTAATGGACTTGTATTTGGCGTAGTGCCTGAGTGGCAAGGCAAAGGTGTAGATGGTTACATTATTGCAGAATCTGCAAAATATATACAGTCAGCAGCATGCCCTTACGAAGATTATGAAATGCAATGGATTGGAGATTTTAACCCAAAAATGCTAAACATTGCCAGCAGCCTTGGTAAGGTAGAAAGAAGTAGAAATTTGTGTACATACAGATATTTATTTGATAGAGAGAAGGAATTTATGAGGCATCCAATTTTGTAGGAACACGCCTGGTTGTAGGAACTCGCCTGTGGCGAGTTCTGTATTATGGAATAATACGCCTGCGGCGTATTCTAAAAAGTATTCGCCGCAGGCGAATACCTACATTTGCCAATACGGCTTACAATATTTAGATTTGCTTAAATAGAATGAAGAATTTCATTCACAAGAAAAGGAATAAAGAGAATTATGGAAAAAGCAGAAAAGTTTATTGTTTCCGCAAGAAAATATAGACCCCAAAATTTTAGTACTGTAGTGGGGCAGGCGCATATTACCACTACATTAAAAAATGCAATTAGTAACAATCAACTGGCACATGCATTTTTATTTTGCGGGCCAAGAGGTGTAGGCAAAACAACTTGTGCAAGAATATTAGCCAAAACCATCAATTGCGAAACAAAAACGGCAGATGGGGAAGCTTGTAATACTTGTAATAGTTGTGTATCGTTTGACAATGGCTCCTCTATGAACATTCATGAGCTTGATGCGGCGAGCAACAACTCGGTAGATGATATTCGCTCATTGGTAGAGCAAGTTCGCTTTGCACCACAAGCGGGCGATTACAAGGTATATATAGTAGATGAGGTTCACATGCTTAGCCCATCAGCATTTAATGCATTTTTAAAAACGCTGGAAGAACCACCACCGTATGCCATTTTTATTTTAGCCACTACTGAAAAACATAAAATATTACCAACGATATTGAGTCGTTGCCAAATTTTTGATTTTAAAAGAATAACCACAAACGATACTGTTGAGCACTTAAG
>JAYSOC010000602.1:0-6505 GCA_043723285.1 Ferruginibacter sp.
AATTTAGTTTTTGATGCTATAGAATTGTTTAACAAAGAAAAAAAACATAGCCCTTGTGGCATTATTATAAAAGATTGTGCAGCGGTTTTTGTAGAGCAAAAAAGCAGTCATATTGGTTATCATTTTTTTGACGGTGATGTAACGATGGAAATACATAGGCGCCCTCACTGGAAATGCTTTGACGATTATTTAAAAGACTTACATAAAAAATATTTACAGCGTGCAAAAAAAGTTATAAAGGCTTTTGAAGGTATTGAGCAAAAAATACTGTCTGCCGATGAAATTATAGAAAACAAAGTTGTAATAGAAAAACTGTATTGGAATGTGGTGAACAAACAAACCATAAAACTAGGCACTGTAAATGCAAATTATTTTTATCAATTAAAAAAAGATTTAGAAGACAACTTTGAATTTTATTCTTTGTCCAAAAATGGCGAAATGATTGGTTTTTATACATTCATTTTTTATGAAACAGAAATGGAAACACATTTTATTGGCCTAGATTATGAAGCCAATAAAACCCACAGTATTTATTTTAACATCCTTTTCTTTGGTATAAAAAAGATGATAGAATGCCATTACAATAAACTAGAGCTAGGGCGTACCGCAAAAGAAGCAAAGGTGAATGTAGGCGCATTACCCAAGCAAATTTTTAATTACATTAATGTAAAAAACTTGCTGGCAAAGCTTACCTTAAATTATTTTTTAAAAAGATTTAATACTGTAGAAGATAATAAACAAATGGATCGAACACCATTGAAATAAAAATATTTATTTAACTTACAGCAAAGCTTAATCTACAAAATGCCTACAACCTTATTCGAACAACTACACACTGACGGGCATTTGTCTTCCGAGTCTTTGCAAAAAATAAAAACTTCCGAAGCTAATAAATTGTTTTCAGTGCATTGGGAGTTAAAAACATTGTTGTATCTCGGGGTATTATTACTAAGCGGTGGTTTGAGTATTTTGATTTATAAAAATATTGATACTATTGGACATCAAGCCATCTTGTTTTTTATTGCCGCTTTGTGTACTGGCTCTTTCTTTTATTGTTTCAAAAATAAATTGCCTTACTCAAATAATAAAGTAGAAGCATCCAATGCCTTTTTCGATTATGTTTTATTATTGGCTTACCTTACATTCATAACATTTGTTGGCTATCTACAATACCAATACAATGTATTTGGAAACAGATATGGGCTTGTAACTTTTATTCCTATGCTTGTGTTGTTTTTCACGGCATATTATTTCGATCATGTCGGAATTCTAACCATGGCCATTACAACGCTTGCCGCCTGGGCGGGCATTTCTGTAACGCCTATGAGCGTATTGCGTGAAAATGATTTTGATAGTGTAACCATAATATTCACCGCTTTTGCATTGGGAGTTGTATTGGTAGGGCTTGGTTATTTTTCCGCAAAGGAAAATATAAAAAAACATTTCGAGTTTACGTACAACAACTTTGGTATTCACTTGTTGTTTATTTCTACATTGGCAGCTATGTTTCATTACGAAAACATTTGCTTGCTTATTTTTATTTTGCTGGCTGGTATTGGTTATTTGGTTTATGAAAAAGCAGTTAAAGAAAAATCATTTTATTTCTTACTTATTTTTAGTTTGTATGTATATATTGGTTTTAGTTATTTGGTAACAAAATTACTTTTTGATATTATGCAAGTTGATACTGGGAATATTCTTTTGGCTTGTTTATATTTTATTGGATCTGCTATTGGCATCATGATTTTTTTAATAAGAATGAATAAACAATTTAAAAATTATGCTAGCGTACAATAAGAACTGGTTAGATAATTTAAGGAATAAAGAAGAAATTGAATCTGCACTTTCTTCCGCATATATAAGTGAGTTCGAAAAAGAAAAACTTGGTTCGCTTTATCCCGTTGAGTTTTATAGCCCAAATTTATTTGTACGAATTGGTTTGTTTATCCTCACGGCAATTATTGCCATTTTCACTATGGGTATTTTTGCATTAATATCTTTGGATGGCTTAGATAGGCATTATTATTGGCTCATTATATTTACTGGTTTGCTTGCTTATGCTGCGTTAGAGTATTTTGTAAGAGAAAAAAAACAATATCGCTCAGGTGTAGATGATGCTATGATGTGGATTTCTGCCTTATGTATATTTTTTGGAATTAATGGTGCTTTTGAATTCAATCTTCCGCATGTACAAAATGCTATATTGGTTTTTGTTTTAGCTGCTTATTTTTTCTTGCGCTTTGCCGATTCTTTAATGGCTTGTTTACTTGTTCTTGCTTTTTTTACTTCTGTATTTTTATTTTATTTCCCAATAAATAATTTTACACAATCTTCCTTACCGTTTATTTTAATATTGCTTGCTGGGCTTGTTTATTTTTTAGCAAATAAATTTTCGTTCAACAATAATTTTAGACACTACAAACTTGGTTTAAAAATAATGGAAATTGTATCGTTGATTTGTTTATATGCTGCCTCAAATTATTTTGTGGTACAACAGCTTAGGTATATATTTTTACAATCAGAAACAAATACTAAAATTTCGCACGGTTGGTTGTTTTGGTTTTTCACAGTTGCTATTCCTTTGTATTATATTTTTAGAGGCATTCAAAAAAAGGATGTGGTTTTTTTAAGGGTTGGGTTATTATTAATTGCCGCAATTGTTTTTACAATACGATATTATTATGCTGTTATGCCATTGGAAATTGCCATGTTAATTGGTGGGATGTTTTTTATTGTTATTTCTTATGCACTTACAAAATATCTTTCGCAACCAAAATATGGTTTTACAGCAGCAGAAATTAAAAGCAACACCAAAGAAGGTAAAATAAATATAGAATCGTTGGTAATTGCAGAAACATTTAGTCATACAACATCACCTTCTGAACCTACTACAACTCTTGGTGGTGGCAGCGGTGGTGGTGGCGGTGCAAGTGGAGAGTTTTAATTTTTATTATTTCTTCCTTGGTGGCTTTGCACCCCTCGTTTTTGGGCGGCCATATTTCTTCATCATCCTATCTTTTTTGCTAGTTAAAAAATTTACTTTTTGGTTCTTAGCCGATTTTTCATGAAACGCAGGCCCCGATTCTTCTTTCTTTGGCGCCCTTACCTGGTAAGCCTTCATGTAAATTTTTGGAATTTCATCTTCTGTTAAAACTTCCGATATTTCTAGGGTTTGTGGCAATGGATCAATTGGCACTTTATATTTCATTAACGACTGTATTATATCAAGCAACGGTTTTTCTTTATCTGTAAAAAAAGTTATCGCTATTCCTTTTTTATCTGCTCTACCAGTTCTTCCAATTCTATGAATATAATTTTCGGGAACTTCTGGCACATCAAAATTTATAACATGCGTTACTTCCGAAATATCTATTCCTCTTGCTACAATATCTGTTGCAATTATAAATCTATAATTTCCTTCGTGAAATTGTTTTACGGTATTAAAACGATGGTTTTGTTCTTTGTTGGAATGAATTACTCCGCATGTTTCAGGATAAATTGTTTGTAGTTGTGTATATAATTCATCTGCCAATTTTTTTGTAGCCACAAACACCAACAACTTAGTCATGCTTTCATTATCAGCCAATAATAATTTTAGCAAATTTACTTTCGTATAAAAGTTTGGTAAGGCATATCCAATTTGTTCAATATTTTCCAATGGCGTACCAGTAGGCGCAGCTTCTACTCTTATTGGTTCATTAAAAAAAATATCCATCAACGTTTCTACTTCATCGGTAATGGTTGCAGAAAATAATAAGTTTTGTCGTTTGGCTGGCAACAAATCTAAAATGTTTTTTATTTGTGTGCGAAAGCCAAGGTTAAGCATTTCGTCCATTTCGTCTATAATTACTTTTTTAATATTTTTTGTTTTTACAGCGCCGTTCATCAACAAATCAAACAACCTTCCTGGTGTTGCTACCAATACATCCACACCTTTCATTACCTCTGCGGCTTGGGTGTTTATGTTTGTACCACCATACACGCCCACAGCCGTTACACTCATGTATGTGGTGAGTTCTTTTACCGATTCTACAACCTGTGCTACCAATTCTCTCGTAGGTACAATTATCAAAATTTGTGCATATTTTTCTTTGCTAAATTTCCATTGTTTTAAGCAAGGCAACAAATACGCAAACGTTTTACCTGTACCCGTTTGTGCAATACCACACACATCTCTACCGCTCATTACTACTGGGTAAACTCTATGCTGTATAGTGGTTGGGTTAGTATAGCCTGCATCATTTAATGCAGAGAGTAATGCGTTGTTTAAAATTAAATCTTCAAAAGTCATAATAAAAAATATGAGCAAAGGTAGTTTTAATATATTGGTGAGAAAATGTTTCTCTTATTTATAGCGGTGCCTTATCTTTATCAAATAAATATGGGTTGTATAAAACTGTTTTTTATTCCTTATTGTATTTATAGTTTTAAACCTAATCATGAAAATGAAAAATATCATATTCACCATTTTATTAGCCAGCGCAGGTTTTGCATATTATTCCTACAACAATCCTAAAGTAAATTTTAAAGAAGACGCAAAGGGTGGAATTCAATTTCACAAGGGCACATGGGCAGAAGCTTTAGCCTTGGCTAAAAAAGAAAACAAACTTGTTTTTTTAGATGTTTATGCATCTTGGTGTGGGCCATGTAAAAAATTAAAGAAAAGAACTTTTTCGAATGATAAAGTAGGTGCATATTTTAATGAGCATTTTATAAATGTTTCTCTTGATGGTGAAATTGATGAAGGTGTAAACGTTTCTTCACAATACAATGTTACAAGTTATCCTTCGTTGTATTTAATAAATGGAGATGGAAAAATTGTTGCAGAAACGGGTGGGTATATGAGCCCAAAAGAAATTATTAAATTTGGAAAATCGGTCATTAAATAAATTGTTTTAAATTTGTTTAAAAATATCAATTTAATGTCTTCTTACTTTAATTTAATAGATACTGAGAGTTTAGATAAGAAAATAGAAACAGAAAATTTTCCATTTTCCAAGTATCTATTTTGGGATAGTGAAGCTGGAGATGTAGATTTAAAACAGCATAAAAAACATATCATAGAAAGGGTGCTTACAAGGGGTTTTTTGAAAGATGTGTATGTTTTATTTAATATTTATAGTAAAGATGAGCTAGTTGCTGCTATAAAAAGCAGCAGGATTTTAGATAAAAAAACGGCAAACTTTTGCAGTTTATATTTCAACATACCAATAAATGAAATAAATGCTTCATCTTACTACAGTTGAAAAAGACACGTACAGTCTTTTGCAAAAACTGAATACAATTCCTTTTATAAAAAATAATTTTGCTTTAGCAGTAGGTACATCTTTGTCATTACAAATTGGACACAGAAAATCTATTGACTTAGATTTTTTTTCTCCCTTGCAATTTGATATTTTAGAATTAGAAACTATACTTTCAAGCAATAAAGATTTATCCTATAAATATATTGGTAAAAATAGCAGGATGTTTTTTTGCTACATAAATGATGTAAAATGTGATTTTGTGCAAGAACCCGCAACTTTGCTAAAACCATTTCTAAAAATAGATAAAGTGCTCTATTTTTCTGTAGAAGATATAGCCGCAATGAAAATGCATACCATTTGTGGAAGGGGAAAGAGAAAAGATTTTTTTGACATATATGCATTGCTAGAAATCTATACTTGGAATTTATTAACAGAGCTATTTAAAGAAAAGTATAATGAGGACCAGTTTTATATTTTATGGAAAAGTCTAAAATATTTTGTAGACGCAGATACTGACCCAATAATAAGAGGTTTTAAACCTTTTGATAAAAATTGGGAACAAATAAAAAAAATAATTTTACAAAAATGTATTTGAAATTTTCTACACACGCTTCAACCATCCCGATATACTCATTCTACTTCTATTCGCTTTCACCACTTCATGCTCCATTTCATCGCTTTTAAAAAATACAGCTGTTTGAGATTGTGGTTGTATTTTTTGTACACCTTCATTTTGATAAACCAATAATTGTCCACCGTCTGCTTCAAGCCAATTGTTGTTTAAATAATTTATCAAAGAATATTTTCTATTGCTATCGTTTTTAAATTGGTCTTTGTGGCGCTTGTAGCCTGCGCCTTGCCCATATACTGCGTAATGAAATTCGTATCCATTTATACCTGTGTAACAAGTGCTGTTTAGTCGCTCAATAAAACTTTCTACTTGATTCAAAAATTGTTGTTCAAAAGCATTGTCGTGGTTTTTATCCATCCAATAAATTTTATCGCCACGCATTTGTTGTTTGGTATCCATTATAGTTTCGTTACCCACACCTGCTAAAGTCATTAAGTCGTCTGCTTGCAAATGTTTTATATTTTCTTGTAATCCGTTTGATAAGTTTTCGCTTAAAAAATCGGTATCAATGCCAATATTATTTTCTAAAAAACTATTTATGAGTTGGTCGTGTGGGTTTTGCATGTACATGTATGAGCGAGGAAGGTAGTTGTTTTTACATAAAACACTTTTTTGATTCTCATATCTT
>JAYSOC010000603.1:0-2608 GCA_043723285.1 Ferruginibacter sp.
GGTAAGGCAAAATTTTGTACTTTATTTAATTCACAGCCTTCAATATCCTGCATCTTTAATAACGGTAGAAAAACAATTAGTATTAAGCGAATTAAAAAAACGATTTGATATTGTAATATACAAAGACAGCATCCCATTTATGATAGTGGAGTGTAAGGAAATGAATGTACCTCTTTCGGAAACTACAATCAGCCAAGTATTAAATTACAACTCTTGTATACAAGCACCATATATAGTAGTAACCAATGGCAGTTATTGCGCAGGTTTTGTTAAAAAAGAAAATCGTTTTGTAGAAATAGAAACATTGCCCGTGTTTAAAAACAAAACAATATAACAATTAAACAATTTTCGTTTTCATCATTCTAAAAGTAAGATTTATTCTTGCTGTTTTTATTTTTAAAGATTTTGGTAATTGATGCAACCAATTTGTTTGAGTAGAATCTTTCATAGCAAGCAAACTCCCATTTTCCAACAAAATAGAAATGGTTTCTTTTGTTTTTTTATGTTTCAACATAAATTTTCTTTCTGCACCAAAACTTAGCGATGCTATGCATCCATCTTTTACCAATTCTTTTTCATCATCGCTATGCCATGCCATGCCTTCGTTTCCATCATGATATAAATTCAAAAGGCAAGCATTGAATGTAGCTTTTGTTTTTTCTTCTACTATTTTTTTAAGTACAAGTAATGCAGGTGTAAAAGGCAATCCTTGTTTTGTTGTTTTAGAATAAGTATATGATAAACCTTCCTCCGCATACCATGCTACTTTTCTTTTGGTGATGATGTGCTTACCAAAAATGATGGCTTCATCGTTTTTCCATTCAATATTTTCTAATAATATTTTTGTGTAATGTTCTGCTTCTTTATGTGAAAAAATTTTTCCATAATAATGTACTATACCATCATGTGGTAATAAATTTTGTTCAGGGTTTTCATCAAATAATTTCAAATTTTATACTTTTTTTTAGAATTATGACACAAAGAAAAATTTAACGTTAACCTTCAACTTTTTAATATTAATTAAAGCTCATTCTAAAACCTATAAGGTTTTTCAAGCACTGCTGAAATTGAAAGTTTAAAATAAAACCAGATAGGTTTGGGACTACTTTCAACCTTCAACTTTTAACCTTCAACCATTCAACAACTTTTCAACCTTTCAACCACTACCCCTTCCCATCCTATCATAGCCGTTTTTCTTTTTGGCCCCCACATATATCCTCCAAAAATGCCAGTGCTTTGTATTACCCTATGGCAGGGAATTAAAAATGCTATAGGATTATCGCCAATGGCAGAACCCACCGCACGTGCAGCTTTGGGATTATTTATTTTACTGGCAATGTTTCCATACGTTGATAAATTCCCTAGTGGAATGGTGAGCAATGTTTCCCACACTTTCAATTGAAAATCGGTACCTCTTACATGCAATTTTATTTTATGCAATTCATTAAACTTATTATTGAATACTTTACGTACATCTCCAAACAAAGGATTTTCTTTTTTAAAATAATTGGCTTTGGGAAATGATTTTTGTAAAATCTCCATGGCAAAATTTTCATCATCGTAAAAAGCAATATGACAAATACCTTTTTGCGTAGCAGCTATTATTATATTTCCAAAAATACTTTCCGCAAAACAATAATCAATCTGCAAATCTTCTCCCCCATTTTTATATTCGCCTGGCGTCATTCCTTCTATGTTTATAAAAAGATCGTGCAATCTTCCAGTACCCGAAAGCCCAGTTTCTATAGCTGTATCAAATAATGTAGCTTGCTTATTTCGCAATATATTTTTTGCATGGCTAACGGTAATGTATTGTACAAATTTTTTAGGACTTACACCTGCCCAATCGGTAAACATTTTTTGAAAATGAAATGAACTCATATGCACATGCGTTGCCAATTCATCTAACGATGGTTGGTTGGTAAAATTATTTTTTAAATAATCTATTGCTTCTGCTATTCTATTAAAATTTGTTTGATGTTGCATAGTCATTCTTAATGAAATAATTTACACAAATGTAAATGCATATCATTTGTTGAGCAACCCGAAACTTGCGTAGTGCATAAATTTCTGATATTGTTTATCTTTGAAATAAGGAATTTTGCACCCTAAACCCATTTGCCTCTGCATAGGCATTTTGTGCATTATGGATATAAGTATCCCATTCCATTCTTCTATTAATCTTAGCTTTTAATTTGTCAAAATATTCTTCTTTTAATTTTGGCTTTGTTTCTTGTGCATAATATTTGTAATAACTATACTCATCTTTTATATTGCCATAATAATATGCAAATGCTTTTTTATAATCGGCCGCTCCATTAATATTAGGCGTAGGTGCATTTTCAAATTTCTTAATAGTTTTTGTAATAGCTTTCTCTGCAAGTTCAGCTTGAGCAGCTGTGCTATCAAAGTTTTGAAAAATAGTAAATTTTGCAATTTTTTCATCAATAGGAATTAGTATTTTTTGCAAAGCATTTTGCTCTTCAATAAAATCATCATTAAATTTCACTGCTTCTTCATCGGTGCAAGATGCAAAAGATAATACAACAATAAGAAGGACATATATTTTTTTGTACATGATTTTTTAAAATAAAGTTAAAACAAAAGC
>JAYSOC010000604.1:0-6451 GCA_043723285.1 Ferruginibacter sp.
TAAACACATAGCCACACAGTAGTAACATAGAAAAACATAGAAACTTTATGAATCTATGTGTCTATGATTCTATTTGTTTAATGCTCCTCACTTCTTCAACACTATCCTAAACGTAGTCCCCTTCCCTATTTCACTTTGCTTTACAAACAATTCCCCTTTGTGATAAATATTTATAATACGCTTGCTGAGCGACAAGCCAAGCCCCCACCCACGCTGCTTTGTGGTAAACCCAGGTTTAAACACATTGGCAATATTTTTTTTACTTATTCCCTTGCCACTGTCTTTTACATCAATAATTATTTGAGCAGTTTCGTTTTTAATGTCAATATTTATTGCACCCTTACCATCCATGGCATCCAATGCATTTTTTAATAAATTTTCTATTACCCAATCAAATAATGGTGGGTTTATCAGTGCCGTAATATCATTGTCGCCGTTATTATTTGTGGTAAAAGATACACGCTCCGGCGAGCGCTTTTTAATATAGTTTACCATATTTTCTATCTGCACATTCAAATCTGTTTCTTCTAGTTTTGGTGTACTACCAATTTTACCAAAACGATCACTGACCAATTTTAAACGCTCCACATCTTTATTCATTTCCAACGCTATTTTTTCTGTGCCAGCATTTTCTTTTAGCATTTCCATCCAGCCTTGTAATGATGATATTGGTGTACCCAATTGATGCGCCGCTTCCTTTGCTAAGCCCGCCCACACTTGGTTTTGTGTGCTTTTGCTTTTTGTAGAAACGGCTATAAAAATAATAATGATGAATAATAATGCCACTAATAATTGTACAATAGGAAAATATCGTATCTGCACCAGCAAATTAGATTCGCCATAATATGTAAAACTTTTTTCAGCAGCATTCAAAGGATTTTTCCACTCAATAGGCGGATTTATATTTTTAAGTTTTGCCAATTCATTTTTTAAATACGCAGAATTTTTTGCAATTTTTGCCGAATCAAAATTAGAAGAAATGATACTGTCCTTTTCGTTGGTTTGTATCAATGGAATATCTACACTGTTTTCCTTAATAATTTTTGAAGCCAATTTAGTATCCGTATTGTTTATATTATACAAATCGTTTACGGCTTCTACATACTGTTCTACTTTGCGTTTTTCATCGGCCGCAATTTTTTTTGCCAAATAATTACTAAACAAAATACTAGCCAGTATAAATGCAATAGCAATAACTCCCAACCCTGTTCTTACATTAAAAAAACGTTCAAGCATATTTAAAAATAATAAATAAAGAAATGAAATACCATATAAATTTTACAAAAGAAGTAAGTTTGTAACCAATGACCGATTTTCAACCCACAAATAGCAGCAATAATACAGCCTCGGTAGCGGTGGTAATATTAAACTGGAATGGCAAAATTTTCTTAGAAAAATTTCTTCCATCCGTTCTCGCATCTACATACCAAAACTTACAAATAATAGTTGCCGACAATGCATCTACCGACGATTCCATTTCATTTTTACAACAACATTTTCCTTCTGTACATATTATTATAAACGAAACCAACCAAGGCTTTGCCAAAGGCTACAATACTGCCCTTAAAAAAGTAACCGCCGATTATTTTGTACTCCTTAATAGCGATGTAGAAGTAACAATTGGTTGGATAGAACCCATTATCCAATTAATGGAAAACGATAGAAACGTTGCTGCCTGCCAACCAAAAATATTGGATTATAAAAATAAAACATATTTTGAATATGCTGGCGCAAGTGGTGGTTTTATAGATACCCTTGGCTATCCATTTGCTAGAGGTAGAATTTTAGAAAATATTGAAGAAGACAAGGGGCAATACAACAATGCCATCCCCTGCTTTTGGGCAACAGGTGCAGCCATGTTTGTACGAGCAAGTGTGTACAATAAACTTGGTGGCCTCGATGAATATTTTTTTGCACACCAAGAAGAAATAGACCTTTGCTGGCGCATGCAACTCAGTGGGCACAAGGTTTACGTGCAACCCGCATCCGTTGTGTATCATGTAGGCGGAGGCACACTGCCAAAAGGCAATAGCAAAAAAACATATTTAAATTTTAGAAATAATTTAATAATGCTTTGGAAAAATACGCCTGGCAAAAATTTGATTTTAAAGTTTCCACTTCGTTTTTCTTTAGATGGCATAGCCGCTTACAAAGCATTGTTTAGTGGCGATGTAGGCTACTTTTTTGCAGTTGCAAAAGCGCATTTTCATTTTGGCAAATGGCTTTTATTCTATAGAAAAAAATCTTTATTTGCACAACCAATAAATAAAAAACTAGAAGGCTATTACCCCAAAAGCATGCTCTGGCAATATTATTTTAAAAAGAAAAGAACGTTTTCAGAAATTGTTGAACCCAAATAATTTTTTTTACCAATAAGCCCGTATTTTTGCAGCTGAAAATTTTACAAATGCAACAAGAAATAATAGAAAACAAAGACAAAGATTTTGCACACAATTGGGTATCATCTTCTAAGTTTATATGGTTTTGCCAAATATTGGTGGTGGTAGCCATTATTTTATCGGCATGTGTAGCACAATATAACCACCGCTACAAAGGCAAACCAGTGGTAAATGTGCCTGCAAACACGCTTTACAATCCCAGTTACAAATAAAATTTTGTAGTTAGCGTACAATCCTTATTTTTGCAATCCGAAAAACAAATCCTAGCAAAATTTGAAATCCGGCAGTGTAGTTCTTATAAATTCAAGCGGAAGTAGCTCATTTGGTAGAGCGCGACCTTGCCAAGGTCGAGGTGGCCGGTTCGAGCCCGGTCTTCCGCTCACAGAAACTCCCGCCCGAGACGGGAGTTTTTTATTATTGTCCGACTCAGCTTGTCGAAGTCAGATAATGGTGAGGTCTTAGCCCCGGTGGTGAAATTGGTAGACACGCAGGACTTAAAATCCTGTTTACAGCAATGTAAGTAACGGTTCAACTCCGTTCCGGGGCACAAAAAACGCTTTTTAAAAGGCGTTTTTTTAGTTTTAGGTATTTTGTAATTTTACAAATACATTTTATACTTTTAGTTATCTACCTGCGGCCATGGCGAAATTGGTAGACGCACTACCTTGAGGTGGTAGCGCCCATACAACCGGGTGTGTCAGTTCGAATCTGATTGGCCGCACATAATAAAAAACCTGCATAATGATGTGGGTTTTTTTATGCCTTATATTTTGGAGCATGAGCAAAAGTGCAAAGCCTAACATTGGTATCCGCCTTTCTGTAGTAGTCCTGCACGCAAGTAGTTTTATAATGTAAAGTGTATGCCGTGCAGGAGCTACTACTGCCAAGGCGGGCTATGCTCGGCAGAAGAATATGACTGAGCAAACGGTGGAAGCTCTTTATTTTTTTAGTAAAGTTTTAAAAAAAATGGAGCGAAAGCTAGATTAGAAAAACAGTTTTTTGATACTCCCCCCTAGCGTAGAGTTGATGAGCAGCTAACTTGTGTTGGAAATCTGTGTGGCAAATTAAAAAATGCATATGCAAAAAATTAATAACCTTTAAGTTCTTTAAATAATCCTTAAACAATAAAAAAACTTTATCTTCGAATAAACTAAAGTCCTCGCCTTGGTGCGTGTCCCCACGCACCATTCGCTTCAATCAACTTCCGCAATCTTCCCGGTATGGCGCAGAGATGTGTAACCTAGCGCAGAAATGATGCGAAGGTTTTGTGTGCAGGCTTTCTGTACGGCAAATTATAAAAGAGGTTTATGCAAAACTCAGATAAGCTCTTGCATTTTTCTTTGGTGCTTATATGCCTGCAAGTTCTATAAACGTATAAGCAGTATATTTAGATAATTTTTAGTACGTTTGAAATACAACATGAGCAAAACATTAATGCCAAAAAATAAAACTACAGAAACAGACATTAACGTCATTGATTTCATCAACGCTTATGTTGACAATGACCAAAAGAAAGCGGATAGTTTTCGATTAATAGAGTTGATGAGCGAATGGACAGGATTTAAACCCAAAATGTGGGGACCAGCTATTATTGGATTTGGCAGTTATCATTACAAATATGCAAGTGGGCATGAAGGAGATGCTCCAATCATTGGTTTCTCGCCACGCAAAGCAGAAATTTCGCTCTACGTTTACTCCCCTACCGAAAAAAATAAACATTTATTAGAAAACTTTGGTAAGTTTAAAATAGGTAAAGCTTGCATTTATATAAAAAAATTATCTGACATTGATCTTTTGAGTTTGAAAAAAATATGTGACGCAACCATTGAATACCTTAATGAACATCATGAATGTGCTTGTAGGGAAAATAAAAAAACATGACACGGCAATTAATCATATTATTTTTTTGCATAGCACTTTTTGGAAGTTCTTGTAAACTGAAACAGAAAAGAGAAAAGGAAATTCCAAAGGGCTCGTTGTGGGACGTTGGAGAATATGCTGAATCTATTTTTAAAAATAATTTTGCAATACATTCATTAGGTTGTACAAGCGATAATGAGCACATTTTTACAACAGACCAAATATCGATACTCGATTCTATATTACATAAATTTGAAAAAGAAACTACAAATCAAATAGCTATTGTAACGATAGATAGTTCGGTAACAACAAAAGAAAAATTTGACAGTCTAATTTTTACAATTGATAGTTTAAGGTGGACTAGTGTAGAGAGCTTCCCTTATGAAACAGTAATTGCCGTAAGTAAAAAACTACAAAAAATAAAAATAAGTGACTGTGCTAATTTGGGACCCTATTTAACAGACTCAGAAACAAAAAAAATAATTGATGACTTTATATTTCCTCAATTTGAGCAAGAAAATTATTTTGAAGGAACAAAAAATGGGCTATTGGCCTTAATACAAAAAACTCCCCCACCTCGGCGATTTGTTTTCCCCGCTAACGCTCGCTAGATATGTGGTGCAGCGAATATGCTTTAACAATTATTGATCAACTTCACATTTCGTGAGCACCTACAGCAGCCACTCGTGTGCTGCAGATGGATTGGACTCTACTTACCAAACAAACTATGAGAAGATATAATCTTACTTCGCTAAGCATCGCCTAATTCTATTTAACTTTTTTATGGCGAGGAAATTTCCAATCATTTCCATCACTTCAGGAAAATGGTAAAATGTAGAAGCAAAGTAACTTTAATTCAAATTAATTATCTTGTAAAAAATTACCGCTATGACCAATGATATAAAATGCCCTAGCTGTGGGCATGTATTTGATGTAGAAAATGTACTGGCTGCTGATATTGAAAAAAGATTGCAACATCAATACCAACATAAATTACAAGAATCTTTAAGCAAGGTAGAAGAAAGCGAGAAAAAACTGGAGGCTGAAAAATTATCTTTTGAAGAAAAAAAGAAAAATGAAAACGAAATTTTTCTTAAAAAAATGCAGCAGGAAAAATTGAAAATTGAAAAAGATGTGCAGGAGCAATTAACCAAAACCATATCATCAGATTTTGAAAATAGATTGAGGATATTGCAAGAAGAGAAAAACGATAATGAAGAAAAATTAAAAGCTGCACGAAAAAAAGAATTGGAATTTTTGCTAAAAGAACAACAACTGCAAAACAAAGAAGCGGAGTTAGACTTAACCATACAAAAAAAATTACAAGAAGAACGGCATACCCTTGCCGAGCAAATACGCAAGCAAGAAATAGAAAAAAATGCGCTGAAAGAAAGTGAGCAAACCATGCGTATGCGTGAGCTGGAAAAACAATTAGAAGACAATAAAAAATTGGTAGATGAAATGAAACGCAAGGCAGAGCAGGGTTCTATGCAATTGCAAGGCGAAGTGCAAGAGCAAGCATTGGAAGAAATGTTGGCTGCTACTTTTCCGTTTGACATTATAAGCGAAGTAGGCAAAGGTGTACGTGGCGCAGATTGCATACAAACGGTACGCAATCATGTGGGACAAGAGTGTGGCAAAATAATTTATGAAAGTAAGCGTACAGAAGCTTTTACGGCAGAGTGGATAGATAAACTAAAAAAAGATATGCTTGCACAAGGCGCAGACATTGCAGTTATCGTAACCAAAACAATGCCCAAAGATTTGCAACAATTTGGTGAAAAAAATGGCGTATATATATGCACCTTCTCCGAATCAAGAAGCCTTGCATTGGTGCTGCGCAATGCTATTTTAAAGATAAGCGAAAGCCGCAGCAGCCAAGAAAACAAAGGCGAAAAAATGGTGGCCATGTACAATTACCTTACCAGCCACGAGTTTATTGGCAATATGAATGCCATGCGGGAAGGCTTTCGTGGCCTACGTTCTATGATGCAAAAGGAGCGGGAAGACTTTGAAAAAAACTTTAAGAAAAAGGAAAAGCAAATAGAACTGATTATTCAAAACTCATTGCACATTTCTGGCTCGGTAGAAGGCATTGCTGGGCAAGATTTGATAAATATGCAATTGGTGGATGGAGAGGAGGAATAAGATTTAATGTTTTTGAAATTACCTCAAAACATTATAATGAAAAC
>JAYSOC010000605.1:0-6446 GCA_043723285.1 Ferruginibacter sp.
GAAGCAAAAGACGAAGCAAAAGTACAAGCGGCTAAAATTTTAACGGATGCATATGCGGCTATCCAACAACAAAAAATGGCGGCTATGATTGATATTAAAAATCAAGTTGGTAAATTGGTAGTAGAAGTAAGCGAAAAAGTATTGAGAAGAGAACTTGCCAACAAACCAGATCAAGAAACTTTTATTAATCAATTGGCGCAAGAAATAAAGTTGAATTAAAATCTAGATATCAGATTTTAGACATTAGATTTTAGACAAAAAATGCGAATTAGTTTGATGTTCACCATTAGCAAATTAGCAGATTAGCAAATTAATAAATTATGCAAAACCCACGTTTAGCAGCACGATACGCAAAAAGTTTATTGGATTTAGCTGTAGAGCAAAATCAATTGGACGCTGTATATGCCGACATGAAATGGTTGCAACAAGTAAACAAATCAAATCCTGATTTTGTAAACATGCTTCGTAGCCCAATCATTTCATCTGATAAAAAAGATAAAATTATTGATGCCATTATTGGTAGCAGCGTAAGCAAGCTTACCATGCTTTTTACTAAATTGCTAACTACCAAAACAAGAGAAAGCAATATGCCAGAAATTGTAACTGCTTTTATAGAGCAGTACAATAAATTAAAAAACATACAAACCGTAAAACTAACTACCGCCACTGCAATAAGCGAAGAACTAAAACAAAGTATTGTAGCCAAAGTAAGAAGCAGCACAAGCACCGCAGTAGAAATAGAAACCTCTGTAAAAGAAGAATTGATCGGCGGTTTCAAATTAGAAGTAGGCGGCAAATTAATAGATGCATCTATTTTGCGTGACCTAAACGATATAAGAAAACAATTTTTAAACAACGAGTACATACACAATATTCGTTAATCGGTTCTCCATAAAATATTAAAAAAAGCAAGGCTGATGCCTTGCTTTTTTGTTGGGTGGACAAAGAAGCAGCTATGGTCATCATCGTTGTGTCACCCACTTCATCGACATACCATTTTTCATCTTTTATTATGCAATAGAGTATGCATTAGATTTTCTGTTAGACCACAACTTAAAATTTTCGTAAGAGGTGTCAGCTTTTATTAGAAATTTTATAGTATAGAAAAACTATGAAAGCTGACACCTCTATTTTAAAAAGCTTTCAATTTTAAATGCGCTTGTTAGAAAACACTACCATTAAATTTACACAACCACATTCATATCATACGCCAAAATAAAATAATCATTATTGTTAAATTGAAAATCGCCAACCAAAGTCCATTTTAATTTTTTGGTATGCGCTACCATAGAAGGGACATTTATTTTGTTTATAAAAGTTAAACTCAATGAATATTTTTTGGAAATATGTATGCGCATAAATTCAAACAATAAATTTATCAATCCCTTTCCTCTATAGTTTTTATGAATACAAATTGGACCATACTGAAAACTATTTTCGGTGGTAAAATGATAATCTAAAAAACGAATGCTGGGTAATAAAGTAATCATGTATTCAAAAATGGGATACTGACTAAAAAACGCCCAGCTTTCTGCAAAAATGTATGCTACTACTGTATTGTTTTCTTTGGCAATAAACAAACCTTGGTTGTTTATTACAAAAGTTAATTGCGCTACTGTAAAAGGTGTGGTTACAAAACCTGCTTTTTTTTCTTCTTCCGATAAGTTTGCCACCAAATACAAATCTTGTAATTGTAACACAGATGGAATGTCGTTTATGGTGGCAATTTCTAATTCTAAATTTTCTAGCATGTTTACAAAAATACAATGGAATTATTTTCTTATTGCATATATCAATTCATCTAAATATTCTCCATTTTTATACAATGTTTTTTTAAACGTTGCTTCTAAAATAAAACCAGCTTTTTCCAATACTTTTTGCGAGCCAATATTTGTCCCAAATGGTCTTGCAAAAATTCTACTAATATCAAAAGTTTTAAAACCAAAGTCAACCATCTTTTTTATGGCAGCCGTAATTATTCCTTTGCCCCAATAAGGCTCGGCAAGCCAGTAGCCAAGCTCTGCATTTTTTCTATCTACATCAAGTTTTGGGTGCAACCCAATTCCACCAATTGCCTCACCATCTAAGTCTATAGCAAAAATGTGTACTGGATTGTCTTTGTTTGCAAATACAATAAATGCTTCACCACTTTCTTTTGTGTAAGGGTGCGGGAAACCGTCATTCATAAATTTAGCTATGTTGGAATTGTTGGCATACAAAACCAAATTATCTAAATCGTTTATTGACCAAGGGCGTAATATAAAATTCATTGGAGTACATTTTTTTATAAATGTACAAAATTTATAACCCCGTAGAAAACTATAGAGCTATTAGGGCGCATTTAAAAATGTTGCAAGGGTTGTCAACCTTAATTCGTTATTTCAAAATAAATGTATTGCATAAAGGTTGACAACATTGTTTGCAATGCGACATTTTTAAAGGCATCTAGCTACACTTATTTTACTTTACAACTTCGTCTTTTACAATAACGGGTGCAGTAAAAGATGTTTTTTCTTTCTTAGGCGGCTTGGGTGGTCTTGGTGATTTTGGTGGTGGTGGTGGTGGTGCTTGCACTGCAGGCGGTGGCGGAGGAGGAGGTGGTGGTGCTAGTTCGGTATCATTTTCATAATACACATTAGCTTTATCTTTCTTAATAATGGGTGCTTTAAATTTTGCTTTGCTCTTTTTTTGGGCATAGCTAGCATTAAGTATACCAAGGGCAATAAGTCCTAAAAATAATTTTTTCATATTGTTTTTTTAATTGGATGCTCAATTAATAAATTTCCATAATACTTAATCTTTGTTTCGGTAAATGTTGAAAAAAGAGATACTCCTGAAAACCTACGCCCGATAGAAGCGGAAAGCCCGGAACGAGTGACGAGGAACGAGGAACGAGAGAGGACTTGCAGCGAATAGCGGGACCAATGTTGATTAATGAGTTGAAGTTTGCGTTCAAAAAAAATAAAAAATGGGTTAAACTTTCCACAAAATGGTGAGTCTTAGTGTAGAGTTAGAAAATTGCAATACTTTTAATGTTATATGGCGGTACCACAGAGTGATATAGAATTGCTACAAGAGTTTAAAACGGATGCTACAAAGGAGCGTGCTTTTACGGCGATCCTAAAAAAGTATCAGGAAAAATTGTATTGGCATATTCGTAGAATGGTAGTGGAGCATGAAGATGCTAATGATGTATTGCAAAACATGTTTGTGAAAGCTTGGAAGGGTTTGGAAAATTTTAGAGAAGATAGTCAGTTATATACTTGGTTGTATAGAATTGCTACAAACGAAAGTTTGACTTTTTTGGCGCAACAAAAAAAGCGCACTGCTGTTTCTATGAGTGATGATGATTATGGGTTGAGCAACAGTGTAAAGGCAGACACTCATTTTGATGGAAACAAACTAGAATGGAAATTGCAATTGGCGGTGCAACAATTGCCAGAAAAACAAAAAGTAGTTTTCAACCTGCGCTATTTTGACGAAATGCCATATGCAGAAATGAGTACAGTATTGGAAACGAGTGAAGGCGCATTGAAAGCGAGTTACCACCATGCGGTAAAAAAGATTGAAGAATATATATTGAATAATTAAACGAATTGGAGAAATAACTGTCTAAATTAAAATGCTTGAAAGAGAAAACATATTGAATGAGTTGAATGCTATAAGTCCGCTAGTGGCTTCAGTACCTCGTGTAAATGTGTACAAGGTAGATGAAAATTATTTTGACGGTATAAGGGCAGAATTGCAAGCAAGAATTATTGCATCTAACTTTACTACACTGCAAAATAATTTTGATGTACCAGCAGACTATTTTGAAAACTTACCTAACAATATTTTAGCAAAAATAAAAGCTCAAGAAAATAATGTGGTGTTAACAGAAATAGAAACGCTTTCGCCAACCATTGCTAGTATTGGAAACAAGAATGTTTATACTGTGCCACAAGGTTATTTTGAACATCTTGCTATGTCTAGTAAGTCATCTGCAAAAATTGTAAAAATGGGTAGCCGCAGTATTTTTAAATATGCTGCCGCTGCTGTTGTAGTTGGAGTGCTTGGGTTTGGTGCAATGAAATTTATTGCTAATACAAAAACAAATAATGAAACAATTGCTGTGGTAAAGGAAGCAAATAAAATTTTAGAAACAAATAGTTTTGATGCAACTTTTGCAAGTGTATCTGACAAGGATATAGAAAAATATTTATCGCAAAACGGAGAAGATGTAAATGCTGCATTGGTGGCAGCGTCTATAAATGATGAAAATACAACTTTGCCAGAAGTTGATGATTATTTGATGGATGACAATACGCTTGATAATTTTTTAAACGATAATAATCTTAAAAACTAATGGATATGAAAAAGTTTTTACTATACATAAGTTTTGCTTTGGTAAGCTTTACTGCTGCTTCGCAAACACAAAATGCGGAAGCTGATGACCAACCCAATCCTAAAAAAGAGGAAAGAATAAAAGCTTTGTATGTAGCATACATTACGAGACAATTGGATTTAACACCTGACGAAGCCCAAAAGTTTTGGCCCGTGCACGCACAATACGAAGCAGAGCTAAAAACGATAAATGCGAACACCGCAGATGAATTGACAAAGCAACAATCTGTACTTAACGTAAAGAAAAAATATCAAGCCAATTTTAATAAATTATTGGGGCAAGAAAGGTGTAATAATTTTTATAGACAGGATGCGGCTTTTAGAGAAAAATTAAGAAACCGTCTTAAACAAATGAGGCAACAACGAATGAATAGTGGTGGCAGACCACCAGATGGAAAACCACCAAGAGATGGTGGGGTGAGGAAGAATATGCAAAGACCGAATTAATTTTAATGATAATTTTCTAATAAGACGCCCACTATTTTTTTGAAATAAGGGACATTTTTTATTTTATAATTTTATGAAAGGCGTTTTTATATCATGATAAAACAAAAATGTCCAATGCTCTTGTGCGCCTTGCTCCCACCATTTTTGGCGAAGCTCCATACACAATTGACCATCGTAATCATACTTGGCTATAAACCTGCTTTTCATTTGTTGTAACTGTGGCGCTACATCTGCACCAAAAAATATTTTCTCTCCATCTTCTTCTATCATAAATGTTTGATGATACGGAGAGTGTGCACCAGTAACTTCGTAAGAAATATAATTGTCTATTTTGCCATTGGCTTCTGTAAATACAACATTGTCCACTTGCCCTAATATTTGAAACTCGGCTGGTGTATATGATGGGCTACCTTTTTCGGTAGCATAAGCAAACTCATCTTTATTTACATAATATGTGGCTTGCGGAAAACTAAGAAAAGTATGACCAAGAATTTTATCTTCTTTACTTACGCCACCAGAATGGTCTTTGTGTAAATGGCTTAGTAAAACTTTGGTTACACTCATGGGGTCTATGCCATTATTGATAAGGTTTTGATGTATTTGTAACACACCATCTTTATTGCTATAGCCAAGGCCAGTATCTATTAGTAAAACATCGTTTTTTGTTACAATGCAAAATGGTTGTACTTCTACCAACAAACTGCCAAGCGGTCTTTGTTGTAAATCATCTTTTTCTACATCAAAAGGTACAAACACTTTTGTAGTATCAATGGTAAAAGCGCCTTCGCTAAGTGGGATTATTTTCATAAGAGAGTATTGAGTATTGAGTACTTTGTATTAAGACTGCATAATTTT
Source organism: Ferruginibacter sp. (assembly GCA_043723285.1). Taxonomy (GTDB): domain Bacteria; phylum Bacteroidota; class Bacteroidia; order Chitinophagales; family Chitinophagaceae; genus Ferruginibacter. The sequence goes on from JAYSOC010000605.1 coordinate 5,686, forward strand.
AGCACATGCTTTTTATTAAATGACCTTGAACTAATGACATTATTAATTATTCATTTTAAAATTATTAATTAACGAAGCACCATCTGCCTATCTGCATCCAACTTTATTAAAATAAAAATTAAAATCGTAAATGTAATTAGTGAAGAACCACCATAACTCATCAGTGGTAACGTAATGCCAATAACGGGTGCAAGCCCAATGGTTACACAAACATTTACCACCACATGAAAAAACAATATAGCAGCTACACTGTATGCATACACACGACTAAATGTACTTCGCTGCCGCTCGGCAATAAATACAATACGAAGTAGCAATGTTAAATACAAAAGCATGAGTATTGTTGTTCCCCAAAAACCAAAGTTTTCCCCTACAGATGTAAAAATAAAATCGGTATGCTGCTCTGGTACAAAATCGCCTTGTGTTTGTGTGCCTTTTAAAAATCCTTTACCCAAAAAACCGCCAGAGCCAATGGCAATTTTTGACTGTTTTACATTATAATCTTGCCCTTCACTTTTTCTCTTTCTTTCTTTTTCTTGCGCCTCTGTTAATACGACAGTATTATTTTTTGATAAGAAAGGATTTTCTTTTCCAACCATACTATATATTCTATCTGCTTGATAACCTTTTAAAACCTTTGTAAAAACCAATGGTACAAGTTGCCACACAAATAAGGCACAAATTACCCATGAGCCCACAATTATATTTAACAAATTTCTGTTTCGCCTAAATTGTTTTCTATTAATCCACATAAGTAATGC
>JAYSOC010000606.1:0-6445 GCA_043723285.1 Ferruginibacter sp.
ATTTTGCTTTTGACATTATATTTATATTTTAATCCAAAATTAATAAAAAAAACTCAATTAAACAAATTGGATTAAAATTAAATTATAATTGGTATAAATTCTACTTTTTTAAAATTGTTTTTTAGGAGCGTGGGTTTAATAACATTGATGAACATTTGTACAGGGCTATTGAATGCAATCTTTTTTCGTACCTATTAAGATGCATTAACGCTGCTTGCTATTAATAATATTTTTTGTTTCTTGTTAAGTCATATTTTTTTTAGTTTGATTTACAAAAAAATATAAGCATCCTACAATCAACAGTCTACCCATTTTGAATATTTGAGTGCTGCAAGGTTTCTTTTAGCTTTATAAAAGGGTATCTGTAACCTCACAAAAACAGTCTTCTTTGTTTTACCAAAGTGTTGCAGGAACAAGCTAACGGTTTAAGCTTTTAAATCCCGTTTTTAGACCAGTCCAAAACATATGCATATCGTTTATTAAGCTACTTTTGCAAGATGTTAAAGTTGAAAAAATCGCTGGGGCAACATTTTTTAAAAGATGAAAATATTATTAAAAAAATTATAGCCGCCTTAAATGAAAATGAATTTAAAAATTTATTGGAAGTTGGTCCTGGTGGAGGAGCGTTAACGAAAGAATTAATTAAAATTCCCAATATCAATTTTAAAGCTGTAGAGTTAGACGATGAAAAAGTACCATTGTTAAAACAAAAATATCCTATACTTAAAGATAAAATTATTCATGAAAATTTTTTAGATATAGAAAAGCCTTTTGATGAAACATTTACGGTAATTGGAAATTTTCCTTATAATATTTCTACACAAATTTTATTTAAAATATTAGATTGGAAAGATGAAGTGCCCGTGGTAATTGGGATGTTTCAAAAAGAAGTGGCGCAAAGAGCAGCGGCAAAGCCTGGCGGAAAAATTTATGGTGTTTTAAGCGCTTTGATACAACCTTTTTACGATATTGAATATTTATTTGATGTGCCGCCAACCAGTTTTACACCGCCACCAAAAGTAATGAGTGGAGTGATAAGGCTTACCAGAAAAAAAGAAGCATTGGTTGTAAAATCGGAAAGGGCATATATTGTGTTGGTAAAAACTGCATTTAACCAACGTAGAAAAACATTGCGCAATGCGGTAAAAGCTTTGTTTACGCCAGAAGAATTAAAAGATGAATTGTTTAATAAACGTGCAGAGGTGTTGAATATTGAGGATTTTGCAGCATTGACATTTAGAATGAGTTAGGCTAAGAAAAGTTAAGGGGTCAAAAGAGAAAAAGAGACATACTATTTTTCTTCATCCCTCTCTTTCTCTTTTGACCGCTTAACATAAAATAAATAATAGTATGACAGAAAAAAAAGTAAGACTAGTAACGGCAGCTGCATTATTTGATGGGCATGATGCAGCTATAAACATCATGCGCAGAATTTTGCAAAGCAAAGGTGCAGAAATTATACACCTTGGGCACAACAGAAGCGTAGCAGAAATTGTAGAATGTGCCATTGAAGAAGATGTGCAAGGCATTGCTATTACAAGCTATCAAGGTGGGCATGTGGAGTTTTTTAAATACATGAAAGATTTGTTGGTAGAAAATGATTGTGGGCATATCAAAATATTTGGCGGCGGTGGCGGTACTATCTTGCCAGCAGAAATTGAGGAGTTACATAACTATGGTATTACAAGAATTTATAGTCCGGATGATGGGCGCAGAATGGGTTTGGGCGGAATGATACAAGATGTGATTGATAAAAGTAAAGAAGTAAAAATACCAAATGCAACATCAACAAAACAAGAAAATGGAAAATATGCATTGGGGGAATTTAAAGATATTATTTTTATAGCAAGAAAAATAACTGCTGCTGAAAATGGAGAAGAAAGCAGTACACAAAAGGTTGAAAAAGGTTCGCCGGTTTTAGGAATTACAGGTACAGGCGGTGCTGGAAAATCTTCTGTAACAGACGAAATTGTTCGGAGGTTTTTAAATAATTATACAGACAAAACTATTGCTGTCATTTCTGTTGACCCAAGTAAAAAGAAAACTGGTGGCGCATTGCTTGGCGATAGAATAAGAATGAATTCGATTTCATCGCCACGTGCGTACATGCGCAGCCTTGCTACACGTGAGAGCGATAAAGCATTGAGCAATTATGTAACAGAAGCATTGCAAATTTGCAAACAAGCAGGGTTCGATTTAATTATTTTAGAAAGTGCAGGTGTGGGACAAAGTGATGCATCAATTTTAGAACATTGCGATGTGAGCATGTATGTGATGACACCTGAATATGGTGCACCATCGCAATTGGAAAAAATAAATATGCTCGATTATGCAGATGTAATTTGCCTAAATAAATTTGATAAAGCAGGAGCTCTAGATGCCTTGCATGATGTACGCAAACAATACAAACGCAATTACGAATTGTGGGATGCTAAAGATGAAGACCTGCCAGTAGTAGGAACAATAGCTGCACAGTTTAACGATGCTGGTGTAAATATGTTGTTTGATACATTGATAAAAGTAATTGCAACAAAAACAGGAAGCGATTTTGGTACACATGCAGCATTTGAAAAAAGTGGCGGTATGGATGGTTCTATTATTCCACCAAAGCGGGTACGTTATTTAGCAGAAATATCTGAAACCATTGCGGAGTATGATTTGTGGGTGAAGGAGCAAGCTAAAATAGCAACTAAACTTTATCAACTCGGTGCAACTATAAAAATGATGGAAGAAGCAAAAAAATAGTAAATTGTATTTTGAAATAAAGTTAGTGATGAAATTAATATTAGAAAAATGGAAGCGATTAAACATCTACAAATAAATAATTATAAATCTATAAATAGAATCGATTTAGATTGTAGTAGGATAAATGTGTTTATTGGAGAACCAAATTCTGGCAAATCAAATATTTTGGAAGCTCTGAATTTGACTTATTTATCTAAATTGATGGGGGCAAATCAGATATATAAAAAAGCAAAAGAGGACGAGATAAAAATACAAGATTTGTTTCGTGCCACCAGTGTTAAAGATTTGTTTCATCATGGTAATATTGATAAACAAATTTCAATCAACGCTTATGGTTTAACTGTAGATTCATATTCAATACGATTTGATTCACAAAATGATAAAAATATTTTTGAGTGGAGCAATACTAATGGGAGTATAACTGAATTTGACAATAATTTCATTCCAATTGAAACTGCTAATAATTATAGTTGCCCTATTAAACCTTATAGCTTTAAAGACAACATAAAACCACATGATGTTGGTAATTTTATCAATACGCTAATGCCTCCATTCGGCAATAATTTGTATAATGTAATTCAGCATAATAAATCTTTTCAAAGAACAATCGAAGATTTAGTGGAGGATTATGGATTCGAAATAAATATTGATACAACAAATAATCAAATTTTAATTCAACAAAGGATTAATAAAGGATTGGTTTATTCAGTCCCATACATTGCAATTGCAGATACTTTCAAAAGGCTTATATTTCATGTAGCAGCTGTTAGATATAGCAATGCTTCTATAATTACTTTGGATGAACCAGATGCCTATTCATTTCCAAAATATGTAAGCTTCTTAGCAGATGAAATTATTGAAACTATAAATAAGCAATATTTTATAGCTACACATAGTCCATATTTATTAAATAATTTTATAGAAAATACACCTCACAATGATTTAGCAGTTTTTGTTTGTGCTTGGAATAAGAATAAATCTGAAACTATTATCAAAAAATTAAGTCAAGAAGATTTATCGGAGCTAATTGATTACGGAGTGGATATTTTTTTCAATTTAAATCGTTACTTAGATGACAGAATTGAATATAATTCCTGAATGCTTTGTTGATACAAAAATTGCAGAAATACTTGGGCATGCAAAAGGGAAATATAATCATCAACATAGCAATGGGGCAGTTGCAAATGAATTACAAAAAAGATTTAAAGAAAGACTTGTTTTAGGTATTGTTGATGAAGATAAAGGCAAAGGCTCTGTACCAAAATATTTTTCTGAATTTAATATTGTGGTAGAAGAAAATTATTTGATACTAAAAAAGCATAAAGACAGAAATCAATATTTGATTTTAATTTGCCCTGAAATGGAAAAATGGCTTTTGGCAGATGCTGAAAAAGTAAATATTAATCCATCAGCGGAAGAATATAATCTGCCAAATAATTTGGAAGGATTAATTCAGATTTCTAAAATAAAAGATATCGACAGAAACGAAGGATTCAAAAAATTTATCAAAGCCTTAGTAAGAGAAAAAGCACCTTCAATTACAACTTTAAAAAATTGGATTGAATTATTTAAAATAGACCAGCTAAACAGTTTATCTAACAAATAATATTATGATAGAAGATTTAAAGAAATTATATAAAGAGTTAGAAGACCAATTACACCCAAGCAATAAAAAATTACTTGCAAATTGGAGCGCTACCAAAGAGCGCTACCAGCAAGAGTTTTACGAATTTAAAGTACGAGATAAAATAATAAAACAGCCGCTTACATTTACAAGTTTGTCAGGCACAACCATTGCAAAAGTTATTTTACCAAAGTATAAAGATTGGGGCGATATTTTAGAATGGCAGTTGCAAGAAAATGTACCAGGTGAGTTTCCATTTACAGCAGGTGTGTTTCCTTTAAAGCGTGAAGGCGAAGATCCTACACGTATGTTTGCTGGCGAAGGTGGACCCGAAAGAACCAATAGGCGTTTTCATTATGTAAGCGTAGGGCAGCCTGCAAAGCGCCTCAGCACTGCATTTGATAGCGTAACATTGTATGGCGAAGATCCAGCTCATCGTCCAGATATTTATGGTAAAGTTGGAAACAGTGGTGTGAGCATTGCCACCGTTGATGATGCAAAAAAACTATACAGTGGCTTTGATTTGTGTGATCCGAAAACATCGGTGAGCATGACCATTAACGGCCCAGCACCAATGTTGTTGGCATTTTTTATGAATGCAGCTATAGATCAAATGTGTGAAAAGTACATCATTGAAAATAATTTACAAGTAGAAGTAAATAAAATTATTGAAGCAAAATATAATATTAAAGATTTGCCAAAATATTTTGGTGCAGATGGAAATGCTGTAATACCAGCATTAGGTAATTTTGATGGTGTATTACCAGAAGGAAATGATGGATTAGGTTTACGGCTATTGGGCTTGAGTGGCAAAGATGTTTTACCTGCGGATGTGTATGCAACCATAAAAGCAAAAGCATTATCGAGCGTGCGTGGTACAGTGCAAGCAGATATTTTAAAAGAAGACCAAGCACAAAATACTTGTATTTTTTCCACAGAATTTGCATTAAAGTTAATGGGTGATGTACAAGAATATTTTATTACAAATAAGGTACAAAATTTTTATAGTGTAAGTATAAGTGGTTATCATATTGCTGAAGCTGGCGCCAATCCTATAACACAGCTTGCCTTTACTTTGTCTAATGGCTTTACGTATGTAGAATATTATTTGAGCAGAGGAATGAATATTGATGACTTTGCACCAAACCTTTCTTTCTTTTTTAGCAATGGCATGGATCCTGAATATTCTGTAATTGGAAGAGTGGCTCGCCGCATTTGGGCAAAGGCAATGAAGTATAAATACAAGGCAAATGATCGTAGCCAAAAATTAAAATATCATATACAAACCAGTGGCAGAAGTTTGCATGCACAAGAAATAGATTTTAATGATATTCGCACAACACTACAAGCATTGTATGCCATTTATGACAACTGCAATTCGTTACACACAAATGCGTATGACGAAGCTATAACTACACCAACAGAAGAAAGTGTGCGTAGAGCAATGGCTATACAACTTATCATAAATAGAGAATTAGGTACAGCAAAAAATGAAAACCCAAACCAAGGTTCTTTCTTAATAGAAGAAATGACCGACCTTGTAGAACAAGCCGTGCTAGCGGAGTTTGAAAGAATTACAGAACGTGGCGGTGTGCTTGGTGCCATGGAAAGAATGTACCAACGCAATAAAATACAAGAAGAAAGTTTGTATTACGAAACATTAAAACACACAGGTGAATTTCCTATTGTAGGTGTAAATACATTCTTAAATAAAAATGGTTCGCCTACCATTTTGCCTGCAGAAGTTATACGCAGCACAACAGAAGAAAAAGAATTACAAATAACCATGCTCAATGCATTTAAAGAAAGGCATGCAGCAAAAAGTGCTACCATGCTAAAACAATTACAAGAAGTAGCTATTGCCAATGGAAATCTTTTTGAAGAATTAATGGAGACTGTAAAACATTGTTCGTTAGGAGAAATAACCAATGCTTTGTATAGTGTGGGTGGGCAGTATAGGAGGAATATGTAAGGCTTAAAAAAATTTAGAAATTTAGTTTGCCTTCCAACTACTAAACTTTTAATTATGAAATAACTTTTTTAATGCAAAATTTTACACACACCAGAAGTGAAATT
>JAYSOC010000607.1:0-6393 GCA_043723285.1 Ferruginibacter sp.
TTCTACCCAAAACATTAACAGAAAAGCTTTTCAAGAATTGGTATTGTATTATTTAAGAGAGCGCATTACACATAAAAATGTAGAGGTAAAACATCTTATCGTTACCAATATAAATGAGTGGTATATATTTGATGCCATTTTATTTGATAGATTATTTGCCCAAAACAAAAACTTAGTAAAACAATTTATAGATTTTGAGGAAGGAAGATTAGCGGAGATAAAAACGGATTTTTTCTACACACAAATAGCAGCAGCTTTTATTGAAGATATTAAAACAGAGATAGAATTTACTTATTTTAATTTACAAGATTATCAACAACCTCTGCGAAATGAAAATAAAGCAGACGATAAAAAACTCATTGCGTTATTTAAATTATTATCGGCAGAGCATTTATTAAAATTACCTTTTGTAAATGATAGCAATAGTTTAGATAAAAAATTTTACAGCGAATTGTTGCATATTATTGGCTTAACAGAAACAAAAGAAGGCAGTAAAAAGCTGATAGAACGAAACAAAGATGGCGAGCGAAACACAGGAAGTATTTTGGAAGATACCATTATACAATTAGATAGTTTAGATAAAATAAATAGACTTGAAAAAGTAAGCCAATATGGAGCTACACAGCAAGAGCGCTTGTTTAATGTAGGGTTAGAACTTAGCATTACTTGGATAAACAGAATTTTGTTTCTAAAATTATTAGAAGCGCAATTGATATCTTACCACAAAGGTGATAAATCATATTCGTTTTTGAATTACGATAAAATAAAAAACTACGACGACCTTAATAGTTTGTTTTTTCAGGTGCTGGCACGCAAGTACGAAGATAGAAATGGGGATGTAAAAAAAGCGTTTGAAAAAGTACCTTACCTAAACAGTTCGTTATTTGAGCCTACAGAAATAGAACAAGTAACCCTACTCATAAGCAACCTAAAAGATGATAAAACAATACCTGTAATTGCCAACACGGTATTAAAAAATAACGAAGGTAAAAAATTGACAGGGCAGCTTACTACGTTGGAATATTTATTTAAATTTTTAGATGCGTACGACTTTACAAGCGAAGGTGCAGAAGACATACAAGAAGACAATAAAGCACTCATAAATGCATCGGTACTTGGGCTAATATTTGAAAAAATAAATGGCTATAAGGATGGTTCGTTCTTTACACCTGGGTTTATAACCATGTACATGTGTAGGGAAACCATACGCAAAGCCGTAGTGCAAAAATTCAACGAAACGAAAAAATGGAATTGCACTACAATAGAAGAACTGTATGATAAAATAGGAAGCAGTAAAGAAGAACGCAAAGAAGCCAATGACATTGTAAACAGCATAAAAATATGCGACCCTGCGGTAGGCTCTGGGCATTTTTTAGTAAGCGCACTCAATGAAATGATTGCTGTAAAAAATGATTTAAAAATATTACAAGATCGTACAGGCTTACGCCTAAAAGAATACCAAGTACAAGTTGTAAATGATGAGCTAATTGTAACAGATGAAGAAGGAGAGTTTTTTGAATACCGAGCTCCCTCTCCTTTGGAGAGGGGAGGAGGTGAGGTACAAAGAATACAAGAAACCCTTTTTCATGAAAAGCAAACGATAATAGAAAACTGCCTTTTTGGTGTGGATATAAACCCTAACTCTGTAAAAATATGCCGCCTGCGTTTGTGGATAGAGTTATTAAAAAATGCATATTATAAAAACGCAACTGAGTTAGAAACGCTGCCCAACATTGACATAAACATAAAATGCGGCAACAGCCTCGTAAGCCGTTTTGCCATAGATGCTGACCTAGGCCCTGCGCTTAAAAAAAGTAAGTTTACCATAGATAGCTACCGCATAGCCGTAGATACTTACCGCAATGCCGAAAGCAAAGAACAGAAGCGGGAAATGGAAAAGTTGATAGCCGATATAAAAACAGATTTTAAAAGCGAAATATCTTTAAACGATCCCAAAATAAAAGCACTACAAAAACTAAACGGGCAAGTGCTAAAACTTACTACCGAACAAAGTCTTTTTGAGAAAAGTAAAAAAGAAAAAGCCGACTGGAACAAGCAACTAGAAAAAGTAACCGCAGAAACTAAAAAGTTAGAAACAGAAATAGAAGAAATAAAGGCAAACAAAATTTATGAAAATGCTTTTGAGTGGCGATTTGAGTTTCCTGAGGTATTGAATGATAAAGGGGAGTTTGTAGGATTTGATGTGGTGATTGGGAATCCGCCGTATGGAGTTAAATTCGAAAACAATGAAAAAGATTTTTTCAAAAATATTTATCAAGAAATCCATGTAAGAACACCAGAATCGTTTAATTATTTTATAAAGCTATTTTCTATTATTGCAAGTAAAAAAGCTTTATGTTGTTTTATTATTCCTTCGAGTTTCTTGAATCAAGCAGAGTTTGAGAAAACACGAAAAATGATTCTTTCAAATTATTCACCGTTCTTAATAATAAACCTTGGTGATGGAGTTTTTGAAGACGTAGCCACACCAACATGTATAATTGGTTTTGATATTCAAAACAAATATAAAATAATTAATTACGATAATTTGACAGCAATAGATAGAACACTTCTTTCTGATGAAATTAATTTAACGTTTAAAACTATTGAAGTTGAAAAGTTAAAAAACAACCAATCTTCTAGCTTCATTTATCGTCCATATATCTCTATACTTGATAAGTGTTACAACAACACTCTAACTTTAAAAGATGTAACAGAAGAGGTCGCAACTGGTGTAAGTTCCGGTCTAGATAAAGCATATGTTTTTTTACCTACTGAAATTTCAGAAAAGAAATTAGAAAATGCGTTGTTAAAAAAATTAGTTGTTGGTGGTGAAATCCATAAATATTATATAAACCCTATTTCTGGTAAAAACATAATCTATATTACTGATGAAAATAAAATTGAGGATTATATAAATATTAAAAATGAACTTACAAAACATAAAGAACAATTAATTAAAAGAAGAGAAGCCGCAAATGGAAAAATTCAATGGTACTCTTTAAACTGGCCTAGAAGAAAGAAGTTATTTGATGAACCCAAAATTTTAGTATGACAAACAGCAAATAAAATTATGGCTGCTTTTGACGATGAAAAATGGTATTGCTTGAAGAGTGGGATTATAATTCAATTGCCTAGAGAAACGAAAATCATTTACAAATATTTACTAGGACTTTTAAATTCATCTTTAATGGATTTCTTATATCATGATCTGGTTAATGAAGATAATCGGATTTTTCCTGAAGTAAAACCAATTCAACTTTTTAAACTCCCTATAAAAATTGCAACAGATGAATTACAAAAACAAGTTGAAATGAATATTGAAAATATTATAGCCCTAAAAAAAGAAAATCCTGAAGCAGACACCACTGTTTTCGAAACCCAAATAGACCACCTCGTTTATGCCTTGTACGATTTAACTGCAGAGGAAATAGCGATTGTAGAGGGTGGGGTAAAGTAATGATATGATTATAAAAAATAGAAATAGTAATGGAAGATAAAATAATATTTTACCAAAGCGAAGTGGGTAATGTAAATATAAGCGTTACTTACCTTAACGATACTTTTTGGCTTACACAAAAAGCCATAGCGGAGTTGTTTAATTGCAGCACTGATAATGTATCGCTTCATTTAAAAAATATCTTTAATAGTGAGGAGTTGGTTCAAAATTCAGTTACCGAGGAATTCTCGGCAACTGCGAGTGATGGTAAAAATTATAAAACAAAATTTTATAATCTCGATGCTATAATAGCTGTTGGTTATAGGGTAAATTCTAAGCAAGCTACTCAATTTAGAATTTGGGCAACTCAAACGCTAAGAACTTTTATCATAAAGGGTTTTGTGCTTAATGACGATATGCTAAAAAATGGCAAATCGTTTGGCAAAGATTTCTTTGATGAATTACTAGAACGTATTCGTGAGATACGCACAAGCGAACGCAGGTTGTATCAAAAACTTGGAGATATTTTTGAACAATGCAGTGCTGATTATGCTAAAAATGCAGAGGAAACCAAGCTGTTTTATAAAATGGTGCAAAACAAATTACACTTTGCCATTACAGGCAAAACCGCTGCTGAAATTATTTATAATAGAGCGGATAAAGCAAAAGATTTTATGGGACTAACCAGTTGGAAAAATTCGCCTGACGGTAAAATATTAAAAAGTGATGTAAGCATTGCTAAAAATTATTTAGCAGAAAATGAAATTGGCGATCTGAATTTATTGGTAAGTGCATTTTTAGATTTAGCAGAGTTTCAAGCAAGAAGAAACCAATTGATGAACATGAATGATTGGCTAGAGAGAACAAATAAATTTTTAGAGAGTAATAGCCTAGACGTTTTACCAAATGCAGGTAACATATCTCACGAGCTAGCTGTAGAAAAAGCACATAAAGAATATGAGCAATTTAGAATAATACAGGACCAAAAGTATTTGTCTGATTTAGATAAAGAGATAAAAAAGATAAAGAAGGAATAGGGAATTTGGTATTAATTTTACGTTCTGGTGCATATCCCCACGCACCATCCGCTTCAATCTATTGCATAATAAAAGCCCAATCCCTACGCAAGCATAGGGACAAGAAAAGTTCCCCTGCTCAGCGTAGCCCGCATGGAAGCGGCACCGAGTATATATGTGCAAGCGCAGCGCAGTACAGTACACATATACGAAGGTACAGCGTACTGGCGGATACAACTGTTTGGCTTTGCAGTGTTGCTCATGCTCCTAACAACTTAATGTAATACAAAACGCTCATAACCTAATAATTAACAGCATTTTATTTTTAAGCTTAATGTAAGAAGGTTAATTTTTATTAATAAAATGCTGTTACAATATTTTGCAATTTAAAAAAAGGCACTATATTTGTAACAACAACTACAATGACTACCTCCAACCAACCAAATAGCACCGTGGGGCAAAACATAAAGCATTTTAGAGATAAGCTTGGCCTTACACAAGATGCGCTTGCGCAATATTTGCAGACTACTCGTGAGCAAATATCGTATTACGAAACTGGAGCAAGAAGTATAACTACAACTCATTTGAATAGCTTGGCTAATCTTTTTTGTGTAAATGAATATGATTTTTATGAGGAGGATGCTGAAAAAAGAAATGTAAATATTTCGTTTGCTTTTAGGGCAGATGAATTGAAACCTGAAGACCTGCAAAGTATAGCACAGTTTAAAAAAATAGTGCGAAACTATTTGAATATGAAACAAGCTTTGGTTAATGAGTAATGTAAATGAACTTATATTAGAAAAGCAAGCTTTATCTTTTAGAAATGAATATGGGCTTAGCAGCACAGATCCTATTCGGCTAAAAAGCCTTTTGCAAAAAGCAAATGTTATTACTGCGTTTGCTCCATTATCAGAAAATTTTTCGGGCATGGCGCTTAAGGCAAATGCGGCTGATAGATTTATGCTGGTGAATAATACACAATCTTTGGGCAAGCAGCATTTTACAATTTGCCACGAACTTTACCATTTATTTATACAAGAAAATTTTACTGCACAAGTATGTAACACTGGCTTGTTTGAAAAAGCTAGTAGTAAGATAGAGCAATACGCAGATATTTTTGCTAGTTTTTTATTGCTACCTAAAGAAGGGATTATTGAAAATATTCCTAATGAAGAACTAGAGAAAAAAAATATTTCTTTAAAAACAATTTTGTTCATAGAAAACTTTTTTTCTTGTAGCCGCAGGGCATTATTATACAGGCTTAAAAAATTAGGCATTATTAATAGTGAACAATACACAACTTTTACCATTAATATAAAAAGGGGAGCATTGGAAAACGGCTATCAGACTGAGTTGTACGAGGCTGGTAATGCTAACCAACATATAGGCGACTATGGTACGATTGCAAGAGGGCTTTATGAAAAAGAAAAAATATCTCAAAGTCATTACTATACATTGCTACGGGATTTAGGTATTGATATTAATAAACTTACAGATATAGAAAATGGAGCATTCTGATAGGATTATTTTAATAGATGCTGATGTTGTTTCTCATTTTATAACAGGAGGAGAAGTATTTGTAATAGATAAAATTTTTCCTACAAATAAAATTTACATTTTAGATAAGGTACATGCAGAGCTTCAAAATTGGCCATCTAATATCATTCGCACACAAATAAGCAATTTGCTGAGTGCAAAACATATTCGATTAATGAATTTTCCAGAAGATGATGAAGTGATAAAGAAAGAATATTTTTGGATAAAGAATATGCTTTTTAAAGGGGAAGGAGAAAGTGCTTGCCTTGCTGTAGCGAGGTACAATAAAAATATATTGGCAAGTAGTAATTTGAAAGATATAAAAAATTACTGTGCCATGCATAAGATAGATTACTTAACTACAATGGATTTTTTATGTGAAGCATTGCGAACAAAATTTTT
>JAYSOC010000608.1:0-2571 GCA_043723285.1 Ferruginibacter sp.
TAAACCCAAGTAAGTTTTTTAGCACATGGATTTCTGAAAAAAAATCTGCTTTGCTTGTAAGCGGCTCCTATAAACGCTCTGGCGTGTCGCAGCTTTTTAAAAAGAGTTTTATAAAAGATGTAATAGCGCAACATGAATTACCCATTTTTGTAACGCACCATTAAAAATAGATAGGTATGAAAAATATTATTGCTGCTTTTGATGGTTTGAAATATGCTGTAAGTACACAAGATTATGCCATAAATATTGCAAAGCAAACAATTACACATTTGGTAGGTGTTTTTATGGACGACCCTACCTACAATAGTTTTAAAATAAATGAAGTAGTAGCAGAAAAAAGTTTTTCATTAGATAAAATAAAAAAGCTAGAGGCAGTAGATAAAGTTACTAGGTATGAATCTGCTTCGCTTTTTGAAAAGGCATGCGAGCATGCAAAGATTGAATTCTCAATACATCACGATCATAAAATTGCTTTGCAAGAATTAAAACAAGAAACGGTCTACGCCGATTTAGTAATGATTGGAGCCAATGAAACACTTACCCATTATGAAGAAAACCCCCCCACACGTTTTGTTAGAGATTTATTAGCGGATACGCAATGCCCAGTAATGATTGTGCCAAATAAATTTAAACCTATTGAAAAAATAATTTTGTTGTATGATGGGGAACCAACCTCAGTATATGCTATAAAAATGTTTAGTTACTTATTGCCACAGTTAAAACATTTGGATACAGAAGTAATATCTGTAAAACATCTAGATGAAGATGCACATTTGCCTAATAATAAATTAATGAAAGAGTTTATGAAGCGACATTACCCAAAAGCAAAATATACGATTATGAAAGGATGGGCAGAAGAAGAAATAGTAGCATATTTAAAACAACAAGAAGAAAATACGTTGATTGTGTTAGGAGCATATAGGAGGGGTGCTGTGAGCAGATGGTTTAGAGAGAGTATGGCAGATATATTGATGAGAAATTTGAAACTACCTTTATTTATTGCACACAATAAATAAACATTAAAGAGATATTTTAATGAACAGCAAAAAACTTTTTGGCTAGAAGAAATAGCAGGAACATTTATTATTATTGCTGGAGCCGGTTAATACCACTTGTAAGTATATGATAAATTGATAGTAGAGCCTATTAGCAAACACTACTTAATATAACATACATTCAAAAATTGTTTCCAAGTAAAAATAATAGGAAGAGCTTTTGTTACAATTAAAAAAAAATTGATAAAAAATACTTGAGGATAAACTCCAAAATAAATACAAACGGCGCTATCAATTAACACCCATACACTAAATGCAACTATTATAGCATTACGAGCCCATGGCTCTTTATTTTTAAAAGGATAGTGAGCAATGAATGCAAGTAATATATAACAGCAAGCTATTGTGCCACCTAAGGGTGCATAAATAAACCTGCGAAACATATCTGCTTCTGGTGGAAATGTAGAACTGTGCCAAAATATTTTAGCAAGCATTGTATTGTAAGGCTGAAAGAGAAAATTATTTCCTGTGAGTGCAAATAATATTCCTGCAACAGCAAATAGCAAACTTTTATAAAATAGCCATTTTTGCCAAAATAAAAAAGAAGATTTTTTTGTAGTTTTTTCCATCATTTAAATTCTCTTTCCATCATTTAAATTCTTGTAAGGTTATTTATATGAAATATGAATGTTGCAAAACCATATTCCTAATTTCTTTCTATCAATTTAATTATGTTACACTGTTTTTTTTATAACCTCTATTATTTTACTATACAATTGATTTTCGTTTATTGGTTTGGATATATAATCGTCCAAGCCAAATGCTTTGCATTTAGCTACATCTACTGTGGTTACATCTGCGGTTAAAGCAATTATCGGAATGTTGGACTTCATTGTTTTGCGAATGTATTCTGTTGCTTCAAACCCATTCATTTCGGGCATTTGCAAATCCATTAAAATTAAATCGTAGGTGTTGGTTTGTAATTTTTCTATGGCAAGTTTTCCATTGTCCACTACATCATATTCAAACCCAAAATCACTTAAAATAATTTGTATTAATAATTGATTTAAGGCTACATCTTCGGCTACTAATATGCGTAGGTTTTTAATTTTCGAATCAAATTTTATTATTTCTTCATCTTGAATTTTTTGCGTAGTTGTTTTTCCAAATGGTAGTACAAAACTAAACGTAGAGCCTTCTCCTATTTTACTATGTACACTAATACTACCGCCTTGCGCTTCTAACAATTGTTTTACAATGGCTAACCCAAGCCCTGTACCACCATAAGAGTTTGCGGTATTTATTTCCGCTTGCTCAAACAAATTGAAGATTGAATCTAACTTATCTTCAGCAATGCCAATGCCCGTATCAGTAATGGTAAATTCTATCAAAACATCTTCTTCTTTTTGGCTTTGCAATTTTACGCTTAGTGTTATTTTTCCCTTGTGTGTAAATTTTATGGCATTACTCATTAGGTTCAAAATAATTTGATTTAACCTTAATGAATCGCCTATAACCATCTGCGGTATTTTAGTATCGTATTCGCTTACAAGTTGTATATTTTTTTCTTTTATTT
>JAYSOC010000609.1:0-2566 GCA_043723285.1 Ferruginibacter sp.
GTTCATTTGTCCAAATACGAAAGTAGCTTTACTATCTTTCAAGCCTTCCATATCTACAGAAGCCAAATCCCATCCACCTTCTTCCATACTATGTTTAAATTTCTCACCATAGTTCATAATACCTGCTTCAATCATCTCACGCATCAAATCGTTACCCTCACGAGTACGCTCACCCACACCGGCAAATACCGATATACCACTATATGCTTTCGCAATATTATTAATCAATTCTTGTATCAATACTGTTTTACCCACACCAGCACCACCAAACAATCCAATTTTACCACCTTTTGCATAAGGCTCAATCAAATCAATTACTTTAATACCAGTAAACAAAATTTCGTTTGCCGTAGATAAGTCTTCAAACAATGGCGGCTTAGCATGTATAGCACGACCACCCACTTTGCTCACCTGTGGCAAACCATCAATAGCATCGCCCGTTACATTAAACAAGCGGCCTTTAATTCCCTCGCCAATAGGCATTGTTATTGGGCTACCAGTATCGGTAACCACCATTCCACGTACCAAACCTTCCGTACCGTCCATCGCAATGGTACGTACACTATCTTCTCCCAAATGTTGTTGTACTTCAAGCACCAATTTATCTCCGTTTTCACGAGTAAGCTCTAGTGCGTTTAAGATTTCCGGAAGCTTTCCTTCGTTGCCAAACTGCACGTCCACAACGGCTCCAATGATTGATTTTACTTTGCCTGTACTTGCCATATCTATGTATTAAAATAGTTGAGGTTTCAAAATTTGCCGCAAAGGTAGGGTTTGACGTCTGTAAATAAAAATTCCTTCGGTATTTTTTTTGGTTGGGTTACGGGCTGAAGTACCTTGATTGGGCTTCGGTGGCGATGCTCCGTTCAACGATATATCATTTTTCATCTTTTATTATGGAGGAGATTGATTATTTCTATTAATAATAATTGGTCTCTTTTTAGATTTTATGACTATGCCACAAATACACAAACAAAAAATTCGTGCGTTTGTGGCTTATTTTTTCCTTACAACTTCGCCCCCACACTCACAAAAAACGTTCTCCCATCTGCTGGCATTGCACCTGGCCCAGGGTAACCACCTGCCCTGCGGGTAAAATATGTTTTATCAAAAACATTGTTTACACCAGCTTTTATTTTTATACCTTTTACCAATTTATATGCAGCGGTAATATCGGTAACCGTGTAAGAAGGTATTAAACCACTTTGTGCATTGGCAGATGATTCTGTATTATTTGCGTCGCTGTAAGTAGCGCCTACACTGCTTAATTGTGTAGTAAATAATAATTCTTTATACCCAAATGTTATTCCCCCTCTAAAAATATTTTGTGGCGCATTTTCTACACGCTTTCCCTTTGTAGATGCATCTTTATGGTCGCCACTATACTTTGCGTTTGTATAGCCATACGTACCAAAAATAATCACATCAAACTTATTGCTTTTTACAAATGCTTTTACTGGATTTATTTCTACATAGCCCTCAAATCCTTTACTAGTGCTTTCTCCCACATTTGTAACAAGCCTTGTAATTGTACCTGTGGGAGTTATAGTTCCTATACGATTGTTGTATTGCAAATAAAAAGTACTAACATCAAACTGTATATAATTTTTTATTTTTCCTCTATAACCCAAATCAATATTGTATCCTTTTGCATCTTTTAAGTCTTCATCTACCACATCTGTAGATGGTGGTGCTTGCAAGTTTGCAAATTGTATCGGCCTGTACGCTTGCGATGCATTGGCATATATTTCTGTTGTATTTGTTACATGATATTCTGCACCAATACCTCCTAATAAAAAACTACGACTACGTTTTATATCTTGCAAAATTATTTCCTGCCCTGAGGTTGTATAGTTATTTCGTCCACTTGCAGCGCCTTCTAGCCACTCGTATCGTACACCAGGTATGAGCAATATTTTTTTACCTACTCTAAAAATATTCTCTACAAATGCTGCTACATTTTTTGAATTAAAACGCACATCTCTTGGATAATTCCCAATAATGCTAACATCATAGTCCGTTCCTATAGTTCCCTTCCCATCAGCCCTTCGGGAAGTTGTACCAGTGTATAAACGCACACCTCCAGAAATCGTATTTTTCATTTTACCCAAATTATAATCAGTTAGTATTCTACTTTCCAAACCATAGTTTCTATAGTTATCAATGTTTACTATTCTATTATTGTAAGAAAGGGTAGCAGCATTTATAGTGTCTTTTGTGGTAATGGGTTGTAAAAAACCTACACTGTTTCTATCTCCAATAGTACTATACAATTTTGTATTCCAAATCGTTTTATCGTTTATTTTATAATTGGCTATAATGGCTGGTGTTGTCCATGTTATATCAAACCAATTTCTACTGCGAAAACTTTGTTGTGCATCTTTCTGCAATTGCGCATCTGTAAGCCCGCCAGGTTGTTGGCTACGTATATTAGAACGCATTAGCTCTGCGGTTAAAGAAAATTTTTCTGTAAAATGATACGTTGCAGTTCCATATCCTGTATTGGAAAAGTATGCGCTATTTTCTCTCCACCCATTACCATTTCTATGATCGAAAAAACTATAAT
>JAYSOC010000610.1:0-6356 GCA_043723285.1 Ferruginibacter sp.
GTAACAGATTTCTCTAAGAAAGTGGTAGTAGTAAAATCATTTAAAATTGAAACATCATATACAGGAGGAATAAAATTAAATAGCCCACATGCTCTTAACAATAAATCATCAAAGTTTGTTGTCAAAATATAATCTACGTATCCTTCTTTTAAAAGTTGTGCCAAATAAATATGTGTTACATTTATTTTTACTTTTTCGTCGGTAATGTAATCATAAAATAAACTCCTTCTCTCTTCTGCAGATAAAGAGCTCATTACTTTGTAATAATCTTTTCTTTCGTTTTCTACTAATCTTTTTACACTAGGTTTATCCTTAAATTTTTCTAAAATATCTTTTACAATTTTTCCTGTTAATGGAATGCCCGCACTTGCAGATGCACCTGCACCCAAAAAAATTATTGGTTTTGGTTTATCTTCATCTTTTGCCTTTTTAAAAATATAGGCAATGTCATCAATTGTTCTTTTATTCATAATTATTATTTTATCATACTAAATTCTATAATGTCCAATAGTAGCAATCCGATGAACGGAGCGTCGCCACCGAAGCCCAATTAAGGCTCTTCAGCCCATAACCCAAAAATGCAAAGCATTTTTCATAGAAAAACTAACCATCAAAACAAACCTTCCTATTCGAAAAAACCTTGAACCTTCAATCCGCCTTCGGACGGACAAGCTCTTGAACCTTCAACCATTCAACCTTTCCCTTATCTCCACCAATGTAAACTCTTTTGTTATTACACCATCTTTAAACACCGTTTGCAATTCGCTGTCTTTTTCTTGTGCCCAAGTAACTTTATCGTACAAAATATATTTACCATTTTCGATTTTTACTTGTAGCAAACCTGTAGCAGATTTTTTTGTACCATCATCTGTAATCGGGTTTTTAAAAATCTCTCTGCCTTCGCCATCTACCACTACATAAGTTGCTTTCATGGCTGTACCAAAAGTATCTCTTGTATTATATTGGTATATAAAACTACCAATACCAAATACTACTTGTGTTGCAAAACCTTTTGCTATCAAGCCTTCGCAAATGTTAGTAGCTCTTTCAATATTTATACTATCGCCATAGATGGCACCAATATGTGGGTCAAGCATTTTGTATCCCTCGGCTGTAATGCTACCACCAAATACATCCCACAACAATTCTACCACACCTTTTCTTTCTGCTTCTGTTTTACCATTGGCATCGCCACAAATAATTTTTACTGGGTCGCCACTATCAGGTCGTATCACCACTTTTCCATCTCGGGCAAGTATATCTGTTTTTAATGCTTGCAAATATTCGGTACACACTTTCCACAAATCCCAAGTATCACTCACTATGCTTACAATACCACTTGGGTACACTTCTGTGATGAGTCTTTTAAACGTTTCCAACTCTCCATCTTTGCTACCGCTACACATTACGCTATGCTCGGTGGCGGCTACACTTGCACCTACGAGTTCTTTATCTGCATCGGCATTGTAATATTGCTCTAGCGCATCTATAGCAGGTATGGTATCAGTACCTGTAAAACTAAGCAAATGCGCCATACCACTGAGTATGGCTGTTTCTAAACTACTCATGCCTCTAAAAGAAAAATCGTGGCCTTGCCATTGTACAAAGTCTGCTGGCACACCTGTTTGTGTAGCATATTTGTTTAATAATTTTCTATACTCATGTGCTATACTTGCAGATGTGCAAGGCTGCCAAACAATGGCACTGAGCAATGTTTCCATAAAATTGGTAAGCCAATAAAATTCTGCTATCGTATTTACAACTGTGATGCAAGGCACTTTCATGGGCACTTTACTTCCTTCTGGCAATGCTTTTATTTCTATAGGCAAGTAACCGAGTTTGTGCAATTTTTCTATGTGCTCATACGTTGGTAAATCGCCAATAGATGTTTTTATCCTGCGTTTGTAATCTGTCATCACTTTTTCTAACGGCAAATTGAAAAAGTTTTCTGCAAAATATTTTACTAGATATTCTTTGCAAAAATATTGCAAGCCAAAGAAAACCATTTCGTCCACACCCGCTAGGCGACTGCCTCTTGGCGTAAGGTTGCTATATACAAGCTCTGTATTTTTTGGGTATTGAAATACGTGGCCTACTTTGTAATAATCGGTTAGTAAGAATGGGTTTATGTTCATGATATGTAAAGCCCCCTAAATCCCCCGAAGGGGGACTTCCGAAGTCTATGATTTTAGAGGTTAGTAATAATGTTTAAAGTATTTTTCATTTTTTATAATCAAACTAGTTAATGAAGGGAATAGTTTTTAAAATTTTTGAATCATACGTTCTATACAAACTATCCGAAACAATAATCTCCTGAAAATATTTTTCCAACTCACCAAACCCTTTTGAAAAAATACCATGCGTTACTATCAATGTTAAATGTGCTGGTTTTATTTTTTCAGCAATGGCAAGAAATGTTCCGCCTCCATCGCATATGTCATCAATGATTACACAGTTTTTATTGGTGCATTCTTCTGGTTCTAATATTTCAAGCGTTAATTTACCCGTGGCTAAATCTCTGTTTTTGCTACAATACACAATGCTTTTTATGTTGCTGTTCCAATCAAAATATTTCGGTACTTTCTTTGCTGCACCTGCATCTGGGCAAATTAATACTGCATCTGTTTTATCGTATTGTTCTACTAAATTTTTATTGGTAATGGCAATGGCATTTTTAATAAGCAATGAAGCTACATCGCTATGCACATCGTATAAATACACTTTTTCAAAGCCACAGCTGTTTATCATATCAGCAATTACCTTTAGATCTATACTGTCTCCTGGCAGCATCAGCCTATCATACCGAGCTGCTAGCAAATATGGAATGACCAATACTTTCTTTTTAGCAAATAAGTTATCAATTGCATTGGCAGTTTGTAATAATTGAAAAAGTTTATCACTACTTGTTATAGAGCAAACTACTTTTACTTCATCCCCTTCTGCTACACCTGCAATGTTTACATGTGGTTGGCTATCGGGGAAGAGCGTAATTTTTATACCTTCTTCTTTATTTAAATTGATTATTTTCATATCTCATTTTATTTTGATGAGACAAAGGTAGGAGTATTTTTTAATTTGCGTACATTTTACGCAAATTATTTTTAAATTTCAAAATGCATACCATCATTCAGTAGTTGCTGATATCTTTTCTTATTAAATTTAAAGATTTTACTTGGTCGCCCTGCACCGCTATTGGTAGCTAATTCTCCCGTATCTTCTAAAAGACCTAGTGATAATATTTTTTTTGTAAAATTTCGCCTGTCAATGGTTTTGTCAAGAAGTGTACTGTATAATTTTTCTAAATCTGCAAAAGAGAATTTTTTATCCAACAATTCAAACCCGATAGGCTGATAACGAATTTTTGCCCTTATGCGCTCAATGGCCATACGCAATATCTGTTTATGGTCAAAAGCTAGTGATGGTAATTTGTTTATAGGAAACCATTGTGCTTCTTCAGCATCTGTATTAGCTTTCAGCTCTTGAAATAAAGCACTTTTCACTAAAGCAAAATATGCCACAGAAATTACTCGCTGGCGTGGATCTCTATCTGGTTCCCCAAAAGAATACAATTGTTCTAAATAATTTACAGTAATACCTGTCTCCTCTTGAAGTTCTCTTTTCACAGCATCTTCCAAGCTTTCATTTTCCAACACAAATCCACCTGGTATTGCCCAACAATTTTTAAATGGTTCGTACTTCCGCTTAATAAGCAAAACGGATACGCCATCATTTTTAGAATATCCAAATACAATGGCATCTACGGCTACTTTAATGTGAGAAGTTTCACTTTGCATTGCATAAAATTAGTTAAAATAAAAAAGTCTCAATATTTCTATTAAGACTTTCTTTGGTGGGAGTTACAGGAGTCGAACCTGTGACCCTCTGCTTGTAAGGCCGAGTTCGCCTCTTATTTTTGTTTTCCTTTATTACTACTTTATTTAGTATTATTTAGTATCTTTGTGGTCGCATTTGTGGTCGCATTTTTAAAACTTATACTAATGATAGAGCAAAAAGTTACTGTTAGTTTTTACTTAGAAAAAACAAAACCGAACAACGAAAACAAGTGTTTGGTTAAAATGACTGTATATAGCAATTCCAATAAAAAGCGATATACTACTAACCAGCACGTAACAATTGAGGAATGGGAAAAACTAAAAAGCCCAAACCTTAGAGATAATAATTTAAAAATTATTAAGCAATCATTGAATGCAATAGAAGCAAAAACTTTAAAGGCAATCGAAAATATTTCTCCATTTTCATTTATAGCTTTTGAAGAAGCATTGTTTAGCAAAGTAAAAATCAACAAAAATACTAGCTTACAATTTTGGTTTGATAACTACATAAAAAAGCTACATGATAAAGGAAGTGTAGGCACAGCAATTACATACAGAACTACAATAAACTCTCTCAATTTATTTAAGAAAAATTTACACCTGCAAGATATAACACCAACCCTTTTAGAAAATTACGAGGCGTTTATGGTAGAAAAAGGCAAATCATTAACTACTATTAGCATTTATCTTCGGGAGCTTCGGGCTATTATCAACCAAGCAATAAATGCAGGTTCGTTTGCTCAAGATAAATACCCATTTAAAAAATACGAAATCCCGTCAGGCAGAAATGTAAAAAAATCTCTATCAGAAAAAGACATAAGCAAATTATTAAATTACAAACCAAAAAAGAAAGATGAATTGAGAGCATTAGATTTTTGGTTATTTTCATACTTATGCAGTGGTATTAATTTTGCAGATATTATACAATTAAAGGAATCAAATATTGATGGAAATTATTTACACTTCATTCGCCAAAAAACGAAGAACACAAAAAAGAAAGATTTACGCCCAATTAAAGTAGGCTTGCACCCTAGAGCATTAGCAATTATTAAAAAATGGAAAACGGTAGATGTTAAAAACCCTTACCTATTCCCAATATTAGAAACAGGCTTAACACCAATAACGGTAAAGCACCGTTGCCAGCGTTTTATAAAGTGGGTAAATAAGCGAATGGAAAATATAAGAATAGATTTAGAAATTGAACAGAAAATAGGCACTTACGCAGCAAGGCATACATTTTCTACAGTTTTAAAACGCAAAGGCGTTTCTACAGAATTTATAAAAGAATCCTTAGGCCATAGTTCTGTTATTGTTACAGAAAATTATTTAGACAGTTTTACCGATGATACAAAGCTTGAACACACTAACCTATTAACAAGTTTCTAATGGAGATAAAAATATTAAACAGCATATTATTTAAGGAGTTAATGCCTTGGGTTTTTAACGGCACTAATTTAAAACCTATAAATGAAAAACTAAAGAAGATTGGTAGCAAAGAAGCAACCACAGAAGCCGAATTAATACAACAGCTTCAAATATTAGTGGCAGACTATCCCGAGCTTACCAAGTGGCTTACTAAGCAATTGCCCAAGGCTACAGGTACTATAAAAAATCATTGCTTTGCAATTGATTTTACTGAATTTACCAATGCTACAACAAAGTTTTACCAAAAAATTATTAGCCTTGAAACACTTCGAGTTTACAATGCTTTTAACACCAAAATTCAGCATTACAAGCATAAAACTGACATATACTATCATGCAACAATTGCTTTAAACAATGTAAAAGCATCAGCCATTGAGACAGTTAGAAAAATAAAAGAAATGGGAGTTGAGGCAACACCTACTGTGCAAATCGATTTATCACATTTTGTTTTGCAACTATTAAGGCAACACCTTATCATTTTATTTTTCGATATTCAAGAATTGTGTAAGGCAAATTTAGAAAGTACAACCAGCATTGAGGATTTCTATTTATTAGATTTAGAATTACCAAAGAGTTATAAAAATGAATTAAAGCCGTTAGAAAACAAAGCTATTGCAGAATCAAAATCGATGAAACAAATAAATAGCAAGCTATTTAATTTTGGTTTCAAGGGTGATAAAGAGGGCTTGGTTTCAATAGTACAACAGCTTTGCATTAAATTCGATTTATTAGAGGAAAAAACAACCTCTCAATCAATACTCATAGAAGCTCTTACTACGAAAGATTTAAAACAATTTAAAACGCCGATTCATCTTGGTTGTGCTACAAATGAATTTCAAGAAATTCAGGAAAGACTAAAGCAATATTTAGGAAAATTCAACCCATCAAATATTGAAAAAAGCAAACTATTTATTAGTAAAGAAGGTAATTTAGTTGATGCCAACTTATTGTATGTAACTAAAAACAAAACCAAATTATCAAAAGATAAAATAGACCAAATAAAAGATATATTCCAAAATATAAACAACTAAAAAGGTTAAGTAAGGTTAAGATTGGTTAAGGTTTATTAGTCCTTAATTAGTATCTTAACCTTTGCCC
>JAYSOC010000611.1:0-2537 GCA_043723285.1 Ferruginibacter sp.
ATTGCATTGCAAGATAAACTGGGCATGACATCTCATCACCCACGTTGGGCCATTGCATTTAAATTTAAAGCAAGACAAGCAACAAGTAAATTATTGGGAGTAGAGTTTCAGCTCGGTCGTACAGGTGCAGTTACGCCAGTTGCAAAGATAGAAGCAGTGCAGGTTGGTGGTGTTACCGTTACTAGTATTTCTATACACAACGAAGATTATATCAAAGAAAAAGATTTAAAAATTGGCGATACAATTTTAATTGAACGTAGTGGAGACGTAATACCACAAATTGTAAAATCATTACCAGAACTTAGAACAGGAGAAGAAACAGAAATTGAATTTCCTACCCATTGCCCTGTGTGTAACGATAAACTTGTAAGACCCGAGGGAGAAGCGGTTTGGCGTTGTGTAAATATAAATTGCGAAGCACAAGTGGTAGAGCGTATCATACATTTTGTAAGTAAAGATGCCATGGACATAAAAAGTTTTGGTGAGGCAAATGTGCGTAAGTTTTATGCCATGGGCATTATAAAAGATGTGCCAAGTATTTATGATTTAAAACCTGAGATGTTTGCAAACATGGAGGGGTTTGGCGCAAAATCTGTTACCAATTTAATGGAAGCTATAGAGGCATCAAAGCAGCAGCCGTTGCATCGTTTAATTTATGGATTGGGAATAAGATATGTTGGAGAAAATACTGCAAAAACATTGGTGCGAAATATTGATGATGTTTTTGAGTTGGCCACTAAAAATATAGATGAACTAAAACAAATGGACGATGTGGGTGTAAAAGTTGCTGATAGTATTGTAGGTTTTTTTAAGAATGAAGACAATATTACTATGCTAAAACGCTTGCAGGATGATGGTTTGCAAATGAAGTCTATAAAAAAAGAAAATGTGGAGGGTGGGCTAAGTGGACAAACATTTTTATTTACTGGTACATTAAATAAACTAAAAAGAAACGACGCAGAAGCCATGGCAGAAGCAAAAGGCGGAAAAATATTGAGTGGCGTAAGTAGCAAATTAAACTATTTAGTAGTAGGAGAAGATGCTGGAAGTAAATTAGAAAAAGCAAAAAAAATACAAACGATAAATATTATTAGCGAAGATGATTTTATTGAATTGATAAAATAAAAATTTATGGTACAAAAAACAACGTTAGACTTTCTTGCAGCACTTAGGAAAAACAACAACAAAGAATGGTTTGAAACCAATAGAAAAAAATACGAAGCCGCAAAAGAAGATGTAAAGCAGGTTACAGAAAAGCTGATAAAAGCACTTGGAGAACATGATGAAGAACTTGGCCAACTCCTTGTAAAAGATTGTACATTTCGTATAAATAGAGATGTACGGTTTTCTAATAACAAAGCGCCTTATAAAAGTAACATGTCGTGCATATTTTCAAAGGGAGGAAAAAATTCAGACAAATCAGGGTTTTACGTACACATAGAACCTGGCGTAGCATTTGTAGGTGCAGGTTATTGGGCGCCAGAAGCAAAAAAGCTTGCGGCGGTAAGGCAAGAGATAGATTATAATTTGGATGACTGGAAAAAAATAATTTCTTCTAAAAAATTTAAAACAACTTTTGAAGGAGGCTTAAGCCAAGAAAATGTTTTGCAACGACCACCTAAGGGTTATGATACAGAAAACCCTGCAATAGAGTTTTTAAAATTGAAAAGTTTTATTGTAAGAACGAAGATTACTGATGCGCAATTGACGGATAAAAATTTTGTAAAAATTATTACAAATATTTTTACCGTTGTAAAACCGATGTTGGATTTTTTGAATGAAGCGGAATAAAAACCACACGATTATTTTGTGTAAACAATTCTATTTCTACTCCAAAGATTGAACAATGGAATATCAAACATTACTCCTGCATAAAATCTAGTGGTGCCGTATTGCCTTTGCTCCATAACTTCTCCTACTCTTCTTAATTGGGGCGTTAATTGAAATCCTGTTTGCAACACCAAGGGTGTGCTTGGTATGCCATAAGCTAGATGAACACCAGGGCTAATTACTTGCGACCATTTTGCTTGTTGCGGTAAAATTGAATCTTTTGTATTGTCAAACCTATACGAAACAACAGCCCCTAAGTCTATAATACTAAAAGTAAGTGTAAGTGTGCTTTTTGACCGTCTATAAATAGCAGTTTTATTAATTTTTATTCTATCAGGGTTTTTAATTTGATCGCTATCAAGAGAATCGGTATCTTTTAATTTTCTACCAAATGTTTTGCTAATAGAAATGCCTATTGGCGCTGAAAATCCATACACATATTGGTTTTTCTGAAAACTTTTAATTTGATTTGAGTTTGTTCGAATGGTTTCTAAGCCCACATATGGCCCCACAAATGCATTTAAATCTACACTCCACCAGCTATTTCTTTTTCTTTTGTATGACCCCGGTGGCATTGCATATGATTCTACAACTCTCGCAAGCTGTTTGCTGTTTGTAGCAAAAGCTGCATCATTTAAAAAACCACCAAGTTTCCTTATTATTACTAATGCGTGTCTATTTTGCTCAAAAAGCACAGCTGCAAATTG
>JAYSOC010000612.1:0-2534 GCA_043723285.1 Ferruginibacter sp.
CACAATGCAAGCACAAGATGCCAAGATAAGTTTGGAGCGTTTAAACGAAATACATCAATTAGATGATGAAGAACCAAACGAGGCTTCCTTTAATAATCACTTATCGGATAACCACAGCATACAATTAAATAACTTAAAATTTACCTATGCAGGTGCGGGTAATAAACCTGTTTTAAAAAATATTAATACTATTTTTCCGAGTGGTAAAGTAACGGCTATAGTTGGTATGAGTGGTAGTGGAAAAACCACTATCTTAAAATTAATACAAAAGTTTTATGAAAATTACGAAGGCGATATTAAAATTGGTGATGCAAGTTTAAAATACATAAGTCCATATTTTTGGAGGAGTATTACAGGAAGTGTAATGCAAGATGGATTTATTTTTAGCGATAGCATAGAAAAAAACATAGCTGTAGGTGATGAAAACCCTGACTATAAAAAACTAATTCATGCTTGTAAAGTAGCAAACATTTTATCTTTTGTAGAAAGCATGCCACTTGGTTTTAACACCAAAATTGGCGCAGAAGGTAATGGTATAAGCGCAGGGCAAAAGCAACGCCTATTAATTGCTAGGGCTGTATATAAAGACCCTCAATTTTTATTTTTTGATGAAGCTACAAATGCCTTAGATGCTAATAATGAAAAAGCAATTATGGAAAACCTTCAAACCTTTTTTAAAGGAAGAACAGTTATAGTAGTTGCGCATCGATTAAGCACAGTAAAAGATGCTGATAAAATAATTGTACTAGAGAATGGTGAAATAATTGAAGAAGGCAATCATGAAGAATTAGCAACTAAAAAAGGGAAGTACTACGAACTTGTAAAAAATCAATTAGAATTAGGAAATTAATATGCCAACAGAAAATTATAAATTATACGAGGATAGTTCTCCCATTTCAGTTGATTTAGAGGGTGCTGTAAGGCGTTCGCAACGTTCTGAAATGGTACAAGAAATTGTGTCAAACAAACCAAGTTTTCTTATTCGCTATGGCATTGTTTTTTTTCTTGCTATTCTAATTTTATTAATTGCTGCTTGTTGGTTTATTCAATTTCCCGATGTTGTAAGTACTAAAGCCAAACTTACATCCATAAATGCACCTAAAGAAGTAATAACGAAAACATCAGGTAAACTAATCAAATTATTTGCAAAAGAAAACGAACAAACACAGGTAGGTAAAGTATTAGGTTATATGGAAAGCACAGCAAGCCATACAGAGGTGTTAGCTATCTCTGAAAATATACAGAATGCGCAAGATTTATTAGGGAAAAATAGAATAGAAAAAATATTTCCTTTACTAAATACTACTTTTCAAAATTTGGGAGAATTACAATTACAATATCAGACTTTTGAGCAATCGTACAATTTATTTCGTAATTATTTATCAGGCGGATTTTATTTAAGCAAAATAAATATGCTCAATAAAGACTTAGCTTTTTTACAAAAAATGCACAACAATTTATTAGAGCAAAAAGGATTAAGTACAGAAGATTTAAACCTTTCTCAAAAAACATTTAATGCCAATAAATTATTAAATAATGATAAAGTAATTTCCGATTTTGATTACAGAAATGAAAATAGTAAGCTAATCAGTAAAAAACTTTCTTTACCGCAAATAAGTTCTAGTATTATCAGTAATGAAGCACAACAAAACGAAAAGCTAAAAGAAATAGCTGAATTACAAAATTCTATTGCGCAGCAAAAAAGTATTTTTATCCAATCGCTTAATACATTCAAAAGCCAAATAGAAGAGTGGAAAAAAAAATATTTACTTATTGCATCGATTGATGGAAAAATTGCTTTCGCCACTTTTTTACAAGAAAACCAGCAATTACAGGCTAATCAAATAATCTGCTTTATTAATCCAGAAAATACAGAATATTATGCAGAAGTATATATCCCTCAAACTAATTTTGGGAAAGTAAAACTAGGGCAAGAAGTATTGCTAAAATTCCCTTCTTATCCATTCCAAGAATATGGGAGTATTAGCGGCAAAATAAATTTCATTAGCAATATAAATACCGATAGTGGTTATATTGCGAAGGTTATTTTACCAAATGGATTAAATACAACTT
Organism: Ferruginibacter sp.; assembly: GCA_043723285.1. Taxonomy (GTDB): domain Bacteria; phylum Bacteroidota; class Bacteroidia; order Chitinophagales; family Chitinophagaceae; genus Ferruginibacter. The sequence goes on from JAYSOC010000612.1 coordinate 2,074, forward strand.
ATAAAAAGGAAGTTCAATTTAGAGATGGGTTACAAGCACAAGGAGAAATAATCACAAAAGATATGAGATTACTCGAACGTTTTTATTATAACATTATTAAACAAGTCAAAAAGTAAATCTTGTATTTTAATTAACAGGCTCTTAAAAATTATTTAACAATCTCATTTCTACCTTGGCATCTTAACTAAAACTTTTAAACCATGCCAAGTACATCAGAAACAGGACACGCAAAAAACGTAGCCAACTTCGAAGATTTAATTTCATTTTGTAGTGCCTACGGTGCTACTTACAATCCAAGTAAAGAATCTCTTTCAGTTATCAAATTAAAAGAACTACAAACACAAGCGAAAGAAATTTTACAAGAAGTAAAAACAACAAAAACAGGTTTTGACAATGCCACCAATGCAAGGCAGATTGCTTTTAAAGATTTAAAACCATTGGCTACCAAAATTGTGAATGCA
>JAYSOC010000613.1:0-2533 GCA_043723285.1 Ferruginibacter sp.
ATTGAAATTCTGGTCTTTTATACAATTCCGCATCTGGTTTAGCATCATTCATTTCTCCCCAAAATTCAATATAATCTGAAGCTCCAAGTGTTGTACCAGTTACTGGTGTAAACAATCGTATTTGTTTGCCATTTCTCCACAATTGAAAATGATCTGCATTGGTAGCTGCAAGCCCCGCACTTGCCAATGTAGCTTGCGGTATGCGACAAATATTATCTGCTGCTATTTTAAATTTGAAGTACGTTTTATTGTAATCTATCCAGCTATTATTTAACTGTGCACTTGCAGCGTAAACTACTAATAACAATAATGGAAGTAATAATTTTTTTATCATAACAATTCAATTTATTCGTTTATTATTCGTCTTCTTTTTTACCAAAAGTTAAACGTAAGGAAATTACATGCGTATATAATGGATTAGATTGATTGGCAAGATTTGTAAATGCATAATCAATATTCAATTTTTTTATTTTAAAACCAGCTCCTAAACTAGGTTGATATATCCATACTTTTTTTTGATTAAGTGTATCGCCATCTGCCAATGCTCGCTGAAAATTAGTAATACCAGCTCTTACAAAAAATGCATCTTTAATGCCTGCTTCCAATCCTATATGCGGATCTATACTTATTGTGTTTCCACTAAGCACTGTATTTCTTTTACCGTCAAAGGTTACATCTACATTGGCCTCTGTTAGTAATTTAATATTTTCGCCAATATTAAAAGTATATGCCCCGCCTAGTGCAAGCCTTGGTGCAGTAAGTTCGGTTGACTTTACTGGAATATCATTTTTGGTAAGGTATAATGCTTCTTTTTCTTTTTCTGTAAATTTAAATGTCCAAGCATTAAACGTACTAGTTACATCTTTTGCCACTAAACCTATACTCCACTTCTCTCCTCTCATTTGTAAACCAGCATCTAAACCAAAACCCCATGCATTGGCAAATTTACCCACTTTTCTATAAATTACTTTTGCATTTATACCTGCATGAATACTGTAGTTATCAGTTTCTTTTACTTGCTGTGCAATTGAAAGTAAAAAAGCATAATCGGCAGAAGAAAAAGATTGAATATTATTAAAGTTTAAACTACCATCTGGCTCTACTAAAAAAAGTGTGTTAGGAATATCGTCCACAGCAAATCTTAACAAAGAAAAACCAATCGTTCTTTTATTGTCTTGAATTGGCAAAGCAACGGCAGCATAATCATATTTTGCAATACCGCCAAAATATTCCGCATGCATAATGGCAGCTGCGGGGTCATCTTTTACTTCAGTTAATCCAGCAGGATTCCAGTAACCAGCTGTAGCATCTTTTACAGATGCTACTTGTGCATTCCCCATCCCTAATCCTTTTGCACCAGCTCCAATGTTTAAAAATTCATTGGAATATTTTCTAAACTGAGCATTACTTTGGTTAGAAAAAAACAATGAAAATATTATAAAAGCAAAAAAGCTTTGTTTCATATTAGATAAATTAATAATTAAAATTGCACTAAATATACTTACTAACGAAAAAAAATGTAAAAAAGTACGTAAAGCCGTATTAATCATTTACTTTTTTCTACCCAAATGTAAGATAATATAGGGATAATTTACCTAAAAGCCTGTGCCTATTATTCAACACCCAATTATCAAAAATATTTCTCATTCTATTTTTGGCTAAAAACAAATAAATTCAGTAATTAAGTAGATTGTATTAGTTTATCTGAAAAATTCTTTACACTTTGCAGCCTAAATAATAACATAAATACAAAAATTGAAAATGAATAGTTTTATAACTGAGTTGAAATGGAGGGGAATGTTGCAGGATATTATGCCAGGTACAGAGGAGCAACTTAATAAAGAAATAACTAACGGATATGTAGGATTTGACCCTACAGCAGATAGTTTGCATATTGGCAGCCTAGTACCAATATTATTACTTGTTCATTTACAAAAAGCAGGGCACAAACCAGTGGCGCTTGTTGGTGGAGCAACAGGAATGGTTGGTGACCCAAGTGGCAAAAGTGAAGAACGCAATATGTTAAGCGAAGAAGTGCTTAATAAAAATGTGGATGGAATAAAAAAACAATTGCAAAAATTTTTAGATTTTGATAGTAAAGTAGCAAATGCTGCAGTAATGGTAAATAATTACGACTGGTTTAAAGGCATTAGCTTTTTAGATTTTATACGTGATGCTGGCAAACATATTACCGTAAATTATATGATGGCTAAGGACAGTGTGAAGAAAAGATTAGAAGGAGAAAATGGCATGTCGTTTACTGAGTTTACTTATCAGCTGGTGCAGGGTTACGATTTTTATTGGTTATATAAAAATATGCATTGCAAATTGCAAATGGGAGGAAGCGATCAATGGGGTAATATTATAACTGGCACAGAACTTATTCGTAAAAAAGAGGGTGGTGAAGCATTTGCTTTTACCTGCCCGCTTATAAAAAAAGCAGACGGTGGCAAGTTTGGAAAATCGGAGCAAGGTAATATTTGGTTAGATGCAGAAAAAACTACGCCTTATCAATTTTATCAATTTTGGTTGA